>JBKJMC010000233.1:0-6021 GCA_046596615.1 Ilumatobacteraceae bacterium
CCGCGAGCGTCAGAACGAAGCGAGCCAAGATCTCCAGCATCATGTGCCGCAACTTGGTGCGCTGGCGTAAATTCGCGGCACAAGATGCTGGAGATCTTGGCTCGCTTCGTTCTGACGCTCGCGGTGACGACGCTATTGCCGTTGGGCACCTTGTCGCCGCGTAACGAACACGCCTTAGTTCACTTAAATTCGATCGAGATTAGCCACCGGCAACAGCAGGAATGATCGAAACAGTCGAGCCCTCTGGCACCGCGGTGTTCAAACCGTCTAAGTAACGCACGTCGTCGTCGGCGACAAAGATATTGACGAATTTGTGCAAATTGCCATCACTATCGAAGAGTCGTTCAGAAAAACCGGCATGTGCGGCGTTAAGTTCCTTCAGAACTTCGGCGAGCGTGCCAGGGGCGACGCTGACAGTTGACACACCGCCAGAAAGGGGGCGCAAGGTAGTGGGGATTCGCACTGTAACGGCCATTGCTAAAACGCTATCTGCGGGATTGCTTAAATGTTTCGCCAGGAAACGAAGTGGGCGAGTTCTGTTAGGGCTTCGCGGGACTGAAAAGTTATCGGGGCTGCTGCAATGGCGTCGAGCGCCGCATCGGTGCTACTGCGAATGCGGGACTCTAGTTGTGTGACGGCGCCAGTTTCTACGAGCACCTGCTGCACATCGGCGACCTGAGCATCGCTAAGGCGCGCGGCGCCGACTAGTTGCAATACTTTTAGTTGCGCGGCGCTGGCATTGGCCGTAGCGATCGCCATTAGGGGAGTCGGCTTGCCCTCGCGCAGGTCGTCGCCAACGGGCTTGCCCGTCACCGCGGCCTCTCCGAGCGCGCCGAGCACATCGTCGCGCATCTGAAAGGCGTCGCCGAGCGGCAGGCCGATTCGTGAAAGCGCGGTTAGCAACTCGGTTGTCGCTTTTGGCGCGGCCAACATTGCGCCCAATTGGAGCGGCCTCTCCACGGTGTACTTGCCGCTCTTGTAGCGACAAATTCGTTCGGCCTTGGCCATGTTGCGATCGCTGTTAGCCGAACCAAGCAGGTCAAGGTATTGGCCAACATTTAGTTCGAGGCGCAACTCATTCCAAATCTGCCACACCTGCGGCGAAGCTCCAGCTAGTAGTTGGTCCGAATACACAAAAGAAAGGTCGCCGATCAAAATTGCCGCGCCTTCGCCGAAGCGACGCGACTCTCCCGCCAATTTTTGTGCCTTGTGAAATTCACCAAAGGCCTCGTGCGCGGTGGGTGCGCCGCGGCGGGTCAGCGAGCCGTCCATTACGTCGTCATGAAATAACGCGCAGGCGTGCAACAATTCGAATGCCGCACCGGCGTCGATGACGCGCTCGTCAAGTGGGTCACCGCCAACCCCGACGAAACCCCAGAAGCAGAAAGCGGGCCGCAGGCGTTTGCCGCCGGAGAGAACCAGTCGTCTCAGTTCGCCGAACGGTCTGGTGAGGTCTTGGTCTAGTTGCGACCAGCGCTGCATCTCGGCATCTAATAAAACTCGCAGTCGAGCCTCGACGCGGGCTGCTACTTGCGCCAGTGACTTCGGTGCGACGACCACGGTGTCAGGCTATGACGTAACGACTTGTTACTCGGCGTCAAGTTTCTTGACGACATCTTCGATGCGTAGGCGAGCGCTACCGATGCGCTCACGACACAACTCGATCAGCGTCGCGGCACGGGCGACGTGCTGGGCGAGCGTGTCAACGTCGACATCGTCGCTCTCGAGTTCGGCGAGAATCTCTTCGAGTTCGGACAGGGCATCCGCGTATCCAATTTCCTTTTCCTTTGCCATTACTTGCTCGCTTTCTTTGCCGAATCGGTCGTCTCTTTGACTTCGCTTAGGGCGGTGCCGTCTTGAAATGATGTTATGAGCACATCGCCAGACTTCAATTGCGCGGCATTGCGCACAACCACGCCAGAGGAGTTGCGCGTAATCGTCCAACCGCGGGCCATCACGCTTACTGGATCGAGCAAGCGCATGCGCTGGGCCGCCGAGTCAATACATTTTCCGCTAATGGCCAACACATCGAACGGGCGACGGCGAATACGGTCGCTAGCAACGCTCAACGCGGTGGCGGCGTGTTGCAACGCGTCGATGATTCGGGTTCTAACTTGTGTTGCTCGCTCTGTTAGGCGGCGCTCGGCGGCCTGCAATTGAATTGTCGCCGACGCGGCAATCTCGTGCCAGTTGGCCTCGGTCTCGTCGACATAAAGGCGAATTAGGTCGCCGATTGCGCCAGCGCAAGCAGTGGGAGTCTTGAACGACTGGCTGGCGACTTCGTCGGCGACGCTGACATCTATTTCGTGGCCGATGCCGGTGAACACCGGAAGACCGCACGTTGCAATCGCGGCCGCGATCTCTTGCGAGTCAAATGCCAGCAGGTCTGTGCGCGAGCCACCGCCACGCACGAGCATCAAGACATCTAAATCTTGGCGCCGGCCGAGGCTCTGCAGTGCGGCGACAATTGTAGGCGCGGCGTCGTCGCCCTGCACTCGCACATCTTGCACGAGCACGTGGTAACCGAAACCAGAGTTCTCAAGTTCGTGCATCACATCGGCATGCGCGGCGCTACCGACGCTCGTAATCAAGCCGATGCGCAGCGGCACGAGCGGCACGAGCAACTTGCGATTGGCGTCATAAAGGCCCTGCTCTTTGAGCTTACGGATGACCTCGTCGCGTTGACCGGCCAGGTCACCGAGCGTGAAGCGCGGGTCGATATTAGTGACCTTGAAACCGAAACTTCCTCGCTGTGCCCAGACATCTGGCGTGCCGAATATCCGTACCTTGATGCCGTCTGCAAGTTCGAGTCGATGCTTTGCTAAAAGCGGCCTCAACCTGGTCATGTTGCCCTGCCAGATCGAAATGCTTAACGCGGCCTTGTTGTCGCCGTCGCGCTCGACGATGTTGAAATAGGCGTGCTTGCCGCGACCATTGAATCCCTCGATCTCGCCTTGCACCCACAGCCCGCCGCCGAAAGTTTCACGAAGCACGCCGTTGACCACGTCGATGAACTGGCTGACCGACAGCGTTGGTTCACCAGAGTCGCCAGGGTCGCCGGCCTCGAAATCCAGCTGCAAGGGTTATGCCACTTGAGGGTTTGACGACGGAGTAAAAATTTCGCCGGCGCGCACCTGCGATGCGTACAAACCTTGCGCCGCCATTAGTTGGTCGTGCGTTCCTTGTTCGGCGATGCGGCCGTTGTCTAATACGACGATCCGATCGGCATCTCGAATGGTAGACAAACGGTGGGCGATGACGATTGCGGTGCGGTTGCGCATCGCGGCCTCAAGTGCGCGCTGAACCAGAACCTCGCCCTCGTTGTCAAGGTGGCTAGTCGCCTCATCCAGAATCATCACCGCGGGATTCTTTAACAACAAACGGGCGATAGCAAGTCGCTGCTTTTCACCGCCAGAGAGTCTGTAGCCACGTTCGCCGACGACCGTGTCGTAGCCGTCGGGCAACGAATCAAGCACGTCGTGGATGTATGCCGACTGGCAGGCCACTTTCATTTCGTCCTCGGTAGCGTCGGCCTTGGCGTATAACAAATTCGAGCGCACTGATTCGTGAAACATGTGCGGGTCTTGGGAGACTACGCCGACTGCGTTGTGTAGCGAGATCGCGGTCAGATCGCGAACATCTTTGTTGTCGAGGCGCACCACGCCCGTCGTGCAGTCGTAAAGTCGAGCGATCAACATCGCCAGCGTTGTCTTGCCAGCACCGCTGGCGCCGACGAGCGCGATCGTCTCGCCAGCCTTGACAGAAAACGATACGTCCGTGAGCACGTCTACATCCGGGTCCGCCCCCTGCATCACGCCTGCGAGCTCGAGCGACGCGATTGAAACCGACGAGCCGGGCGGATACCGAAACGTGACATGTTCGAAACTGACATCGCCCCGCGCGTCAAGGAGGTCGTACGCCCCTTGCTTATCGACGATCGACACGGGCGCATCAAGCACTTCAAACACGCGCTCGAAACTGACGAGCGCCGTCATAACTTCGAGGCGCGCGTTAGTGAGGCCGGTCAAAGGCTGATAAATGCGTTGCACGAACGCGGCCATCGCTACAAGCGTGCCGATTGTAATGCTGCCGGAGACAACCATAAATGCGCCGATGCCGTAGATGGCGACCGCGCCGAGAGCGCCGACCAGCCCGAGCGCAACGAAAAACACTCTGCCATACAGTGCCGAGGTTACGCCGATGTCGCGAACGCGGCCTGCGCGCGAACCGAAAGCTTTGACTTCGGCGCGGTGGCGGCCAAAAAGTTTGACCAGCATTGCGCCAGAAACGTTGAATCGCTCCGTCATCTGCGTGTTCATCTCGGCGTTGATGCCCATCTGCTCGCGGGCAATTACTTGCAGTCGCACGCCTACTCGACGCGCCGGGATGATAAAGATAGGCAACACGATCAGCGACAACAGCGTGAGCCGCCACTCGAGGGCAAGCATCGCCGCCAATGTTGTGGTCAGAATGACAACATTCGAGACCACGCTGCCGAGCGTGCCCGTCACTGCAGTCTGGGCGCCGATCACGTCATTGTTTAGGCGGCTGATCAATGCGCCAGTTTGGGTGCGGGTAAAGAACGCGATCGGCATGCTCTGCACTTTGTCGAACAGGGCAACCCGCAGGTCATAGATCAGCCCCTCGCCGATGCTGGCCGAATACCACCGCTGCACAATCTGCAGTAACGCGTCGACAAGTGCCGCGGTAACGAGCACGCCCGTGAGAATGACGATGCGACGCTTGTCGCCGTCTGGGATCGCTTTGTCTACGATCAAGCGAAACATCAGCGGTGGGACCAACGCGATTAACGCCGATACGACGATCGACCCGAGAAAACCGATGATCGGGCGCTTATATGGTTTGGCGAAGGCGCCAACCCTGCGCAGCGATGTCTTTTGAACTTTGGCGCCTTTGACGGCCGTCTTATCGCCCATCATCAACATGTGCATGTTCATACCCATGTGCTTAGGCTAAAGCCGAAACTATCGCCAACTACCAGACGGCTTCGGCCGCGCAGCTTGCGGACCATATACTGACACGGTGAAACCTCTGGGGATTGCGCGAATGACTGCAATCACTAGTTGCCTTGCGTTGTTCATCGCTGCTTGTGGCTCAACTTCCACAACCCGGCCGACCACCCTTGGCGGTGCGACCAGTAACACCTCGAGTTCTACAACGCCGTTCGTTGCACAGCCAATCGATTGGAAGGCCTGCAAGGCCGACGCCACGGGGACTCCAGAGACATCCCAGGTGACCTGCGGATACTTGGAAGTTCCGTTTGACTACGACAACCCAGACCTCGGATCTTTCGTGCTGTTTCTTAAAAAGCGGGCTGCCGACCCAGCGCTGCGCGTTGGATCGATGTTGGTCAACCCTGGCGGTCCGGGTTTTGGCGGTAGCTCGCTGGCGAGCGATGCCGAGTTTTACTTCAGCACAACGCTAATCAAATATTTCGACATCATCGGGTGGGACCCTCGCGGCACCGGAGAGTCGACGCCCGCGATCGATTGTGTCGATTCGTACGACGAGTACTTCGGGCTAGATTCGCCACCCGAGACGCCACAAGAAAATCAGGCGCTTATCGACGCGGGCGAGGCCTTTTCTAAGATGTGCGACGAGAACTCTGGCTCAATCCTTCCGTATATTTCGACGCGCTCGAGCGCAAATGATATGAACTCGATTCGCGAAGCGCTCGGCGAGGACAAGATCACCTACTTCGGTTTTTCTTACGGCTCTGAACTTGGTGCCACCTGGGCAACACTGTTTCCCGGCACCGTGCGCGCGGCGGTGCTCGACGGCGCGGTTGACCCGGCGGCAACTGCGACGCAAGAGGGCTTGTCGCAAGCCAAAGGCTTCGAAGGCTCGCTAAATTCATTTCTGGCACATTGCGCCGCGACGCCGAGTTGCGAGTTCTATAACGGCGGAAAGTCGGCCGACGCGCTCGACAAATTGCTGCTTAACATCGATGCTCTTCCGCTCGTGGTTAGCAAAGACCGCACGGCGGTGACTCAGGGCGTT
>JBKJMC010000046.1:0-3718 GCA_046596615.1 Ilumatobacteraceae bacterium
GCGGCAATGACCGTGACGGCGGGGCTCGTCGTGAGCCAAATCGCGGTGCTGCTGCGCCAAGCGACGTCAAGTCGGTCAGTTTCGAAGACGAGTTCAACAGCGAACAGAAAAACGGCTAACAACCGTTTTGCTGTTCGTCTAGTCTCATCGTCATGGTGCGTGTCGGAGTCATCGGAGGCGCTGGGCGAATGGGGGCAACGGTGTGTGATGCCGTTGTCAACGATCCACAGTTAGAACTAGTTGCAGTGGTTGATCCTGGTGCGCCAGGGTCAACCGTGCACGGTCTCACAGTCGCCACCGAATTGCGGGCACTCGCAGATGCCAAAGTCGAAGTCGCTGTCGACTTCACCGTCGCCTCCGCCTCGCGCGTCAATTTACCGTGGCTGGCAATGCACAACATCCACGCCGTCGTCGGCACGTCCGGCTTCACCGACGAAGACTTCGCCAACTTTCGCCTCGCGTTTAGTTCGAGCAATTGCCTGATCGCGGCCAATTTTGCAATTGGCGCGGTGTTGATGATGCGCTTCGCCGAAATCGCTGCACCATTTTTTGAGACAGCCGAGATCATCGAGATTCATCACGATGGCAAGGCCGACTCGCCATCTGGCACGGCGATCACCACGGCGCAACGCATGGCCGCAGCGAGCAATCAATGGGCGCAAGACCCGACGAAGCACGAGGCGATTGCCGGTGCTCGCGGGGCCAAGGGTGCTGGCGGCATCCCGATCCATGCGATGCGCATGCGCGGGGCGGTGGCCAATCAAGAAGTCATCTTGGGCACGCTGGGGCAAACTCTGACGATTCGTCACGACACGACAGACCGCGCGAGTTTCATGCCGGGCGTCGTTATGGCGTGCAAAAAAATTGGCGAGCACAGGGGTTTGACGCTCGGACTCGATTCGCTGCTCGGCATCTAGCCGTAGCCCATCACTTTGGGCGCTTAGCCAGCGCGCCGCGTTAGTGTTTCCCTAGAACTGGGGGTGCAAAGTGAGCGTAAGTATTCCGGCGTCGATTGCCGACGTCAACGCGCAATGGTTAGCCGAGGCAACCGGCTTCGATATCGAGTCGATTTCTATTGAACAAATCGGCGTCGGCATCGGCGTGTCGAGCGCGGTCTACCGAGTCAAACTTGACGGCAACAACTGCCCCGCGAGCGTCGTCGTAAAATTGCCCGCGCTCGACGAGGCTGCGGTGTTCACCTCGAGCATCTTGCGAATGTACATTCGCGAGGTCGAGTTTTTTAAGACTCTGGCGAAGGACTGCCCATTCATAGTTCCGGCCTCGTATTACGGAGACGTCAACAAAGAGACGAGCCAATTTGCGATCGTGATCGAAGATCTCGGAACACTGCGCGCCGTCGATCAGAATATTGGAATGACAATCGAAGACTCGCGCGTCGCGGTCGACCGCCTCGCGCACTTTCACGCCAAGTGGTGGGGTGTAGGCGACGCGCTGGCAGAGGTCGGCACGACGGTGAGTCTGGGCGACCCGATTTATCCCGCAATTTTGCCAATGGTATTTGGCGAGGGTTGGGAGAAGGTCACCGCGCAGATGAATGTGCCGGAGGCGATCATGCAAGTTGGTCCGAAGTGGACGGCCGCATTGCCGCGCATGTTGCAGTCGCTCGTCGTCGGGCCCAACACCTTGTGTCACGGCGACTTTCGCGCCGACAACATGTTGTTCACGGGCGCCAATGAGCTGGCGGTGCTCGACTTTCAGCTGATTGGCTCGGGTAGCGGCGCCTACGACTTGGCGTATTTTGTAACCCAGAGCCTCAGCGAAGACGTGGCCAGCAAGCACGAGGCCGAGCTGTTCGACCTGTGGATGGACGGCCTGCTGCGATACGGCGCCTCGGCCGCGCTCGTCAACCGCGACGCCCTGTGGCAGCACTACCGAACGGCTGCGCTATTTTGCCTGGCGTACCCGATCGTCGCCAGTCGCGGAATGGATCTCGCAGACCCGCGCCAGCATCGCTTAGTCGAGAGCATGAACGAGCGCTTCGTGCGTGCTGTGACAGAATTGAATCTCGCCGAACTCGTGTAGTTCGTATCACAGAAAGCCCCCAACGTAAATGGAACTGCTGCTGATTCGTCACGCCCTGCCCGTTCGTCGCGAGGTTGTTGATGGCCCGGCAGACCCAGAACTCTCTGTCGAGGGTTTTGCCCAGGCAGAGCGCCTCGCGCAATATTTGGCGAGCGAACCCATCGCCGCGATCTACGTGAGTCCGCTCAAGCGGGCAGTACAGACGGCGGCCCCGATGGCTCGGCGGCTCGGCGTAACGCCAGAAGTTGTTGAAGATGTCGCCGAGTTTGATCGATCATCGAATGAATACATCCCGATGGAGGAGTTGCAGGCCACCAACGACCCGCGCTGGCAGAAATTAATTGACGGAGTCTGGGATTCGACCGACGAGACTCAAGAGCAGTTCGGACTCCGTGTCGTTGGCGCGATCGAGAAGATTATCGAAATAAATTCCTCAACGAGAGTCGCGGTCGTCTGCCACGGCGGGGTAATCAACCTCTATCTCGCGCACATTTTGGGGGTCCAGACGCAGCGCGGTTTTTTCTACCCCAACTACACCTCAATCCACCGCGTATCCGCCTCTCGCAGTGGCGTGCGGTCACTTATGACTCTTAACGAAGCCGCACACCTGCGCGCTTAGTCTTTGGGGTTTTTCAAATCTGGTTTCGGCCGACCGCGGCGCACGGATTGCAGCATCGAAATTATGAACAACCCCGCCACCACTCGCCACTGGTACTGCTCGATGTAGCCGAGAAACGATTTGATTTGCGACTCGAAGATTTTGCCGCCCTGCCACAAGACGGCGAGTTTGATGGCGATTCCCAGCATCAGCAGCGGCACGAACCGTTTTGGCGGCATGCGCCTGTGACCGAGGAGCAAACAAACGATGTTGCTGCCGGGCATTACTACGAGGGCTACCGGGCCAGCCTTGTCAACGGCCCTTTCGGTCCAGCGATATATCGCTGGCAGTTCGCCCATGTTGCCCTCTACCCAGCCGAGCGCGCGCGCCCCATACCAGCGGCCCACCAGATACAGGGCTATCCCTGCCACGAGCACGCGCGTGAAGCCGATCAACAGATATGGCGCCAGGTCGATGTAGGGAACCGACCCGAACAGGTTGCGGTTGCGCGAACTCAGCAGCAGCACCAGTTGCGGTCGCTCGTCGACGAGGGCTGGCCCGATGTTGCTGCCAATGGTGCCGATCACAAATAACAGCGACGTAAAAGTTAGAACCGCTCTGCGCACGCCAAGCACCGTAGTTGATTGGTGGCCTTCTCCCCGCGACCGATCGGTTGCTAACTTTGTGACAAACGCGATCATGGGGGTTTGTAGTGAAGGGACTAATGCAAGAGACGCCGCTGACGCTGGTGCACTTATTTGAGCGAGCCGAGACTTATCACCCCGAGAAGGCCATCGTCACCGCCACCGCCACTGGCCGCGAGCGCACCACCTACGGCGAGTGGGCCGCGCGCACGCGCCAACTCGGCGGCGTGCTCGACAAGTTGGGCATCTCGTCTGATGGTCGAGTTGCGACATTCGCGTGGAACTCGGCGCGACATCTCGAGTTGTACTTCGCGCCACCGTGCACTGGTCGCGTCACGCACACGCTAAACATTCGATTGTTTCCCGAGCAGCTGACGTACATTGTCAACCACGCGCAGGACGAAGTCATCTTCGTAGATCGCTCGCTGTTCGC
>JBKJMC010000192.1:0-5055 GCA_046596615.1 Ilumatobacteraceae bacterium
CGCTCGCTCGTCAACGGTTGTGCGGTCGCCCCGGTCTTTGGCAACATAACCATGCGCATCCACGGCGCTTCGGTGACTTCGGTTCCGTCGAGGTGATTCTCGACGCCCCACGCAGAACGCAGCAATTCTGCGCCGCCATCGACAACTGCCGTGTTGTGCTCCTGGCGTTCGGCGAAACTCCAGCGCTCGTGAAACGCAATTGCATCGGGTGTCACGAGATACGGTGAATAGTCGCTAGTGCCATGCCAGTCGAACGACAAGGGGAAGCCATTCTCATATCCCCACGAAGGTGCGAGCGGGGCCATAAGTGCAGCGACTTGCGGCGTGGCGCAAACCAAACCTGCAGATGGCCGAGGCGCGGACAGCCACTTGTGAAAGTTGCCCACCCATACATCGAACCCATCCGGCACGGGCGACTCGAGCATCCCGGGTCCGTGGGCGTCATCAACGACAAATTGCAGATTGGGGTGGGTTGTCTTCAACTCGGCGATAATTTCGGCGACGGGTATCAGCACACCCGTTTCCGAAGTGATTTGGTCGATCACGATAATCGCGGGCCCATCGGGCGCCGACAGCGCGGCGCGAATGCGAGAGACCATCACGCCTACCGAGATTTCGTGCGGGTAGGCAATTTCGACAATTGTCAGCACGGCGTTGCTGCGCCTGGCGACTCGCTGCATCCCGAAATGCACTCCGCCGTAACCGAGCGAAAGCGCAATCATGTGCGCTCGCTGTTGTTTCGCGGTGGCGTCATCGACTAGCGCCTGCACCGCGGTGATCACGCCCTGGGAGGCATTTGGTACATAGGCGAATCGTTCGCCCGGCACATTCAACCAGGCCGCAGTTTTGTTGCGCGATGCAATCAACAATTCTGGCATCTCAAACCGAAACCATCGGTTGGGATTGCTCTCCGCCTGTCGCCGCAACTCGGTCTGGGCTTGTTCAACTTCGCGCGGTACCGCACCGAACGACCCGTGGTTTAGATATGAAACGTCTGCACTAAGGCTCCACAAGTCAGAGTATTGATTGCCGCTCACTCCCGAAATTCGTCGGATGAATACGCGGTCAAGCGATCGGCTCGGTGGTGTGTGTCGATGTAGCGAATTGTTCCGCTGCGGCTACGCATCACAAGGCTCTGCGAACGAGCGCCATAGGCGTCGTAGCGAACACCGCGCAAAAGTTCGCCATCGGTTACCCCGGTCGCCGCGAAGAACACGTCATCTCCGCGAACCAAATCATTCGTGGTCAAAATTTGCGAGAGGTCGTAGCCTGCAGCGATTGCGGCCCTGCGCTCCTCGTCGTTGCGCGGGTGCAGGCGCCCGATAATTTCGCCGCCCATTGCCTTGATTGCGGCTGCCGCAGTTACGCCCTCCGGAGTGCCTCCGATGCCCATCAGTATGTCTACACCCACATCCGGCGAAGCGGCGGCGATGGCGCCGAAGATGTCGCCGTCAGTGATCAGTCGAATGCGCGCACCAGATGCCCGTACTTCGGCGATCAAATCGTCGTGGCGTGGGCGCTCTAAAATCATCACCGTCAACTCGTGGATGGTTTTCTTCATCGCCTTGGCGACTTCTTTGAGATTTTTAGTCGGCGATTCGTTGAGGTCGATTGCGTGGGCGGCCTCGGGACCGACGGCAATCTTTTCCATGTAGAAGCACGGGCCGGGGTTAAACATTGATCCTCGCTCGGCAACCGCGATTACAGAGATCGCGTTCCCGCGGCCCATCGCGGTGAGCGTGGTTCCGTCGATCGGGTCAACCGCCACATCCGTTTTCGGCGAGTTGCCGTTGCCGACCTTCTCGCCGTTGAACAACATTGGCGCTTCGTCCTTTTCGCCCTCGCCGATCACAACGATTCCGTCCATACTTACGGTGTCGAGCACGTTGCGCATCGCGTCAACCGCGGCGCCGTCGGCTGCGATCTTGTCACCTCGGCCGACCCAGCGTGATCCCGCTAGTGCCGCCGATTCGGTGACCCGAACAAGTTCCATTGCTAAGTTGCGATCTGGTCTTTCTCTAAGTGGCATCGGCTATAAATCTAGCCGCCAGCGCCACTAAGCCCGAATGCGATCACAATCTTTACTTTCACCTCAATAGAAGTAGCGTTCGGTTCATGAGCGAATTAGACCCCATCGACCCAGACGCTCAAACCGTGCACTATGACCTAAGTGAGTGGTCGATAAATCAGCGCGCCGATGTCGCCGCCGCGCTTGCCGACGCCGAAATAGTGCACGCCTGGGAAGCAGACGATCTGCTGGTAGCCGCATCGGTAGAAGACCGAGTCGACGCGATTCTTGACGACATCGAGACGGCATCGTCGCAGGGCAAGTCTCCGTCGACTCTGGGCAACGGCGAACGGCTCACTGAATACGAGCTTGATGAGTGGAGCGAGATCGAGCGCAAAGAACTATCCGAAATGCTCACCGAATTAGATATCGCCTTTCGTTGGAATGCCGATGTGTTGTTGGTCTCGACGAACGACGAAGACGAGGTCGACGAATGCCTCGATGCGCTTGAAAGTGGGGGCGTTGTGACAATTGACGGTGACACCTTGACTCAGGCCAGCAATGAGACCCTGCAGACACTTTCTAAAGTCGCGCAACGATTGCAACGCAACCCGTTAGACGCCGACGGACTAACTCTGTTGTCGGTGTTGCTCGAAGACTTCGAGTCTCACGCCGCGCCGCGCGGTGTGCCAGACTCGGTCTGGCGCCAGGCAACCGGTCTCGCCGATCAATTAGCGGCCGCAATCTCCGACGACAACCAACCTGACGAAATCACGGCGATAGATCTCGCTGGCCGCCTGCACGCGGTTTTGCGCCCGCACGTCTAGCCGCGGCGCCCGTTTTCGAGATAGACAAGTCGTCGCCATGGCCACTGAAAGAGACGAAGATTCGACGCCGGACGAGGTCTTGGCTGAACTCGAAATTTGGCATTCGCGGCCGATCACCCCGACGCGCCGTGTAGCGCTGGGGCATATGCATTTGCCCGCAGAACCCGCGCCTGGCTTTGGCGGGCTATTGCTCGGCGCAGTGATGTCTGCCCACATCGCCGATGTCGCCGACGATCTAGTGCCGGACATTCATCGGCTCGTATCAGAAATCGAGCGCGATGAACTCATCGTGCAGCCCCGATTGCGACATCGCTTTCAAGTCGACCGACACGGATTGTCGCGTAGCGTTCACAGGCTCACTGGCAATGGCGACCAATTGCAGTTCGAAATCGCGACTTCTGGGACGCCGCTGCAGCAAATACTCGGAGCCATCTACGCTCTCGAACGCCTTGAACTGCAAACTCGCGTGAAGCTCGCGCCGGTGTTGCATAGATCGATGAAGTGGCGCGGGCCGCTCGGCCCGTCGTTTGTATCATTTATCGCCGGCAGCGCAACAACCTCGCTTTCGGCCCGGGCCGACCCGCGCGCGTGGGCGCTCGATGTCCTAGGGTTTCCTAAGGGCACTATCAAGCCGACTAAGAGGGAAGTGCAAGTTCGCTTTCGTGAGACTTTGCGCCAAGTGCATCCTGATCACGGCGGTGTTCACGAGACCGCCGGCCTGAGCATCGACGAACTTGGCGAAGCACGCCGCGTTTTGCTCAATCTGTGACGGTGCGCGGGCTTGTTCTGTTTCCGGGCGCCGGAAGTTCACGCGAACAATCGACCCTGTTGGCGATTGAGAAGGCGGTGTTGCCCCTACCAACGTTTCGTTTTGATTTTCCATATCGGCGCGCCGGCCGCAAGATACCGGACCGGGCTCCCGTCCTAATCGAGTGCGTGCGCCAAGAAGTCGGTAACGTTGCCGCGCAACTAAATTGCCAAACGGCCGACCTCGTGATCGGCGGCCGCAGCATGGGTGGGCGAATATGCACAATGGCGATTGCCGACGCGCTTGATGTTCGGGCAGTCGTTTGCGTTTCGTACCCTTTGCATCCGCCAAAAAAGCCTCTGCAACTGCGCACCGAGCACTTTCCGCGACTGAATGTGCCGAGCGTATTCATCGCCGGCAGCCGAGATGAGTTTGCGACACCGCAAGAATTGACCGAAGCGTTGGGATTAATTCCGATTAAACCAACCACAGAATTTATTGAGGGCGGTCGGCACGACCTTAAAGGCAAGGACGAGGTCGTCGCGGCGCTAGTAGCGAAGTGGCTACTTTTGATTTAGTAGTTTGTCGCTGGGGTTTAGTTCTTCAAGTTGACGATGTGCGGTTTCTGGGTACTTTACGTACACGAGCGCGGCCACCAACGCGGGCCCGATGGCCAAGAATGCCATTACCGTGCCGTAACTGACGCCGCGATTGATCAGCGTGCCGCAACCAATTAGTCCGACACTTCCGCCGATCAGCGAAGCCGTAGTTATCAGCGCCGAGGCGATATTGCGGTGCGCCGTGGGGAATAGTTCGCTTCGAAATACCGCCATCGCGGGGTAGGCCAGGGCGAGCGCGAATGCGCCAAAGAGGGCCGAAATCCACATCGTGGTGCCGCGCGTACCGAACGACATCGCCAGAAGCGCGGCGCCGAGTGGGATCATTACGACCGCGAGTTTCTTGCGCCCGCTTTGGTCGGCGATGCGTCCGCCTAACAGCAGGCCTATTGATGCGGGTGTAGCCGTAACAAGGGAGAAAAGTGTGACACCACCGGCTGAGTATCCGCGCACGTCTTTTAGGTATCTAATTTGAAACACCGACGCGGCCGCGATGAAAACATTCACAAGTACGGCAGTCGTCATCTGTAGCGCCAATCGTTGTGGCATTATGTGAGCGTGCACGGCGGCATCGTCGTGAAGCGTCGGGTCGATCGCCCGCTCGTGCAAAGATTCGAAGCGCTGAGTCTCTGGCAAATACTTCGTGACAATCGCCGCAACGATCATCCATGCCAATCCAATTAGGTAGATGTAGCGCCACGACGAGATCGAAATACCGGCGAGCGGTATCGCGCTCACGGCGGTGCCGGCACCAAACCCGGCGGCGATCGCTAGCACGCTAAGCGCCATGGCGCGATTGTCTTGCGACATCTCTTCCGTCGCGAAGACAACGATGAAAATACTCAGCGCCAGCCC
>JBKJMC010000193.1:0-4320 GCA_046596615.1 Ilumatobacteraceae bacterium
CGCGATCGTCACTAGGCCGCCAGCAACGGCCGCCGCGCTGCCGCCCGATGATCCACCAGGTGTTCGGCCATGCATCCACGGGTTGTGCGTGGCGCCGTTGAGCACCGTGCGTGTCACGTTTGTGCCGCCGAATTCGCTGGCAGTGCACAAACCAATTGCGTTGGCGCCTCCGTTACTTGTGGCGCGCTCAACCATTAGCGAAGTGTGCGTGGCCTTGCGATCGGCGAACACCACGCACGCGTCGGTTTCTGGCCAACCGTTGACAGAGTCGAGCTCTTTTACCCCGAGCGGCACGCCACCAAATGGCTTTGAGACATCGGCTGATTTAGCGCGGGCGCGCGCACCGTCGGCATCGAGAAACGAAAACGCGTTGAGCGTGCTCGCGGCAATTGCGGATAACGATGCCTCGAGTTCTTCGACAGGCGAAATTTGTTTGGCACGAAATGCGCGCACCAGCGAGCAGGCATCGCCGAGCCACGGTGAATCTTGAGTTGCCACATACTCAAAGTAGTCGTTGCCCGCGCCGAATCTATTAGTGTCGTACGGGCTATGGACAGCGCAGCGTTTCTCGGCATCGAGCCAACCGGCATTAAGGGTCAGTGGGCGATGATCGTGCCCGCGCGGTTGTGCACCGGCGGCAATTTTTTGTTCGGCGGCGCAGGCCTCGGTGCCGCCGTTTCGGCGATGGAGCAACTCACAGGTCGCCGCTGCGTGTGGGCGACAGGCCAGTACCTCTCGTACGCCCGCAAAGATGAGACGCTGCTAATCGACGTAACTCTCGCCGTTGTCGGCCACCAGATCACCCAGGCGCGCGCGGTATGCCACGTGGGGGATCGCGAAATCCTGACCGTGAATGCGGCGCTCGGCGAGCACGAGTTCGCGCACACGGGCCAGTTCTCGACGATGCCAGTCGTGCCGCCCCCGCACGATCTGCTGGCGCGCGAGCATCGTCATCCAATCGAAAACACGATTCACGAGCGGCTCGAAGAACGCATCGTGATCGGCCGCACGCTCGAGCAACTAGACGGCACGCTTAGTGACGGCCGCACCGTGTTGTGGGCGCGCATCCCCGACGTTCTCACCGACATCGACACGGTAACTTTGGCGGTGCTCGGCGACTTCGTGCCGATGGGCATCGGTCAGGCGCTCGGCGTGCGCGCCGGGGGCAACAGCCTCGACAACACGCTAAGAATTGTACGACTTGTGCCGACCAAGTGGGTGTTGTTAGACATACACATTCACGCCATCGCGCGCGGGTTTGGTCACGGTTCGGTAACGATGTTCGCCGAGGATGGGACAATGCTGGCGACAGCGAGTCAGAGTTGCATAGCCAGAGTCTGGAAAGATTAGGGGAAGAAATGAAACAACGCGCCGGATTGACAGTGCCGCTGCCGGGGCACCTGCACACGCACGAACACAAATTGCGCGAGCTCGCCGACATGGGTTACGACGACATTTGGTCGGCAGAGTCTGACAGCGCCGACGCCTTCACGCCGCTGGCGATGGCCGCGGCATGGGAACCACGGTTGCGACTCGGTACTGCGATTGTGCCCGCGTACACCCGCAGCCCGGGCACCATGGCGCAGTGCGTGGCGTCGCTCGCCGACGCCGCGCCTGGCCGCTTCGCAATCGGTATTGGTTCATCGAGCAATGTGATCGTCGAGCGCTGGAACGGTGTGCCCTTCGTCGACCCGTATAAGAAGGTTCGCGACATCGTTCGTTTTTTGCACGACTCTCTCGGCGGCGAAAAGGTTTCTAAGCAGTACGACACGTTTAAGGTCGACGGGTTTCGCCTGGGAATCAGACCCGAGATCAAGCCGACAATATTGGTCGCCGCATTGCGCGAAGGCATGCTCAAGCTCGGGGCGCGCGAGGCCGACGGCGTTATCATCAACTGGCTGGCAGCAGATGATGTAACGAAGGTTGTCAAGGTCGTCAACGACGCCGCTGGTGGGGTAGAAAAGGAAGTAGTCGCGCGAATCTTCGTGTGCCCGAGCGAAAATACAGAGACCGTCAGGGCCGCTGCTCGTTACGCGATCGCGGCCTATATGAACGTGCCCGTTTACGCCGCGTTTCACGAGTGGCTCGGTCGCGGACCGCAGATGCAGGGGATGTGGGACGCGTGGAAGGCGGGCGACCGCAAGGCCGCGCTCGCAGCGATACCCGACGAGGTGGTCGACGCTCTAGTTGTGCACGGCAGCCCGAGTCAGTGCCGCGAGACGATTCAAAAGTATTTTGACAACGGTGTGACAACTTCGGCGCTAGCGATCTTGCCGCTAGACCCAGCGCTCGACTTTTGGCAGGCCGTCAAGAATCTTTCGCCAAGCGCCAAGTAATTTACAACTTTAAAAGTATTGCCACGCCGAGACCGCTGGTGACGCTGATGATGGTGATCCCGAACGACGCAACCCAGGCGATCATTGACGACTTGAAGCCGCTCATTTCGTTGCGCATCTCGGCGCGCACGTTTACGAATTCTTGAGTGACGTTATCGAACTGGTGGGCGACGTTGTCGAATCCGGTTTTCATTTCGGCGCGGATCTCCATAAACCCCGAGTGCATTTCGGCGCGCACGGACTTGAACTCTGAGTGCATTTCGCCGCGCACGGCCTTGAACTCTGAGAGCATCTCGGTGCGCACGTTAGAAAACTCCTGTGAATTGATCGCGAAGCCTGTCGCCATGTCGTTCTTCAAAAGCGTGAAGTTGGTGTCAACCTTGAGCGCGAAGTTGTATAAATCCTGACTCGTCGCTGGCCTGTCTTCGCGCCCTATCAATTGTTCGCTCATACTTTTCCCAATCTCGTGCAAATCTGAAATTCTTATTGATTGCGACATTGCATCCTCCAAATTTTGGACTAATTGCTGAGGATGTGTGCCGATAAGTGCTGACTAGTGCAGTATGACCTAAGCCGTGCTTTGCCTGTCAAGCACCATTTGCGTAAACCTGCCAAACCCATACCCCTGATGGGAGGGCGAGCAAGCGATTAAGCAAGAATGGTAAAGGCATGACGACGATCGAGACCGAAAGCGAATCTGCAACAAGGCTCGATCTAGAGAGCGCACAGCGTAGTGAGGGCTGGAAGTTGCTGCGCGCGGCGCTTAAGGCGCAGCGGCGAAATCTGGCGATTGGTGCGCTTGTTGGCATTTCGTGGGCGGCGTTTAAGGTCACCGTGCCGCAAATGACCAAGTACGCGATCAACGACGGCATCGAAAAAAATGGTCCATTGCTGCGCTGGGCCGTAATCATCGCCTGCCTTGGCGTGGCCACTGGATTGCTATCTGGTGCGCGCCGGTACATCGCGTTTCGCGAAAGTCGATGGGCCGAAATGCTGTTCCGCGAGAGACTATTCGCGCACGTTCTGGGTCTGCACGTCGGATATCACGACAAGGCCCAGACCGGCCAGCTGATGAGCCGAGCGTCGAGCGACCTGATGCAGATTCAGAGCTTCATCGTGATGATTCCAATCACGCTGTCGAACGTCATTCAGATTTTTGCGGTGACCGCGATCTTATTCATCACAGACCCAGTGCTCGCGGTCGTCGCGCTCCTGCCGCTGCCGTTTGTCAACCTCTCGGCGAGCCGCTTTAGCCACCGCATTCACCCCGCTTCGATCGCGGTACAGGCCGAGCAGGCCCAACTTGCCAACGTCGTTGAAGAGAGCATCTCTGGTGTGCGCGTAGTCAAGGGCTTTGGCGCCGAGCAGGTGCAGTTCGACAAGTTAGAGCGCGAGGCCAACGATATTTTGCGCGAGTCGATGAAGGCGGCAAAAATTCGCAGCAGTTTTCTGCCGGCGATCGATGTGTTGCCCGCGCTCGGCCTTGTCGCCGTCCTCGGCGTTGGTGGGCACCGCGTGATCAACGGCCAACTCTCGATCGGCGACCTCGTTGCCTTCAACGTGTACCTGACTCTTTTGATCTGGCCGCTGCGCAATATTGGAATGATCGTGGCTCTCGGCCAACGCGCCGCCGGCGCACTCGTGCGCATCAACGAAGTGATGTCAACTCAGTCCGAAATAGTCGATCCACCAAACCCAAAGTCGCTGCCATCTAGGCTCACCGGCAAAGTTGGCACAGTCAAGTTCGACCACGTGCAGTTCGGCTACAACCCCGAGTTTCCTGTGTTGCGCAATTTCAATCTGGATATCAGCGCCGGCGAATCGATCGCCATCGTCGGTTCAACGGGCTCTGGCAAGTCAACCATCGCCCGGCTGCTGCTGCGATTCTACGACACCAACAGCGGACACGTATATATAGACGGCATCGACGTACGCAAACTGCGACTCAACGAACTGCGCCAACAAATCGGCGTCGTCTTCGAAG
>JBKJMC010000013.1:0-3181 GCA_046596615.1 Ilumatobacteraceae bacterium
GGTTCGCCCGAAAGCACCCACTCGGCCATGATTTTTCCGATCCCACCTGCGCCGGCAATGCCGTGGGCACAAAAACCAGCGGCGACAAAGAAACCTCCCACCTCTGTCTCGCCCAAGCAGAATTCGTTATCGGGCGTAAACCCTTCTGGTCCGTTGATGAAGTTTTTGACACCGAGCTTGCCCATGATTGGCACGCGTCGTTGAGAGTTGACAGCAATTTCTTCGAAGCGCTCCCAATCTTGATCTAACAAGCGCGAATTAAAATCTAGGGGGATGTCGTCGAATTGAGTATCGCTTGCGCTAAATGGCCTCGAGTTGCGCTCGTAGCCACCCATCAGCAACCCATCAACTTCCTGGCGGTAGTACACCAAGTTGTCGGGGTCGCGCAATGACGGCAGCCGTGGCGCAGTTGGGTCTAAAAAATTTTCGGTGATCACATACTGATGGCTCATCGGGACGATCGGTATTCGCACTCCGACTAGGCGACCAATCGACGGCGCATACATACCTCCACAATTCACCACAATCTCGCATTCGATTTCGCCCTTGTCGGTCACGACTCCAATGACGCGACCGTGGCGCATCAAAATTTCAACAACTCGCGTGTTGGTGAGGATCTTTACCCCGTGCTGGCGGGCACCGCGGGCCATCGCCTGAGAGAGCTGCGATGGGTCAACCTCGCCGTCGGATGCCATGTAGCACGCCCCCACAACCCCATCTAATTCAATTAACGGGAACATTTGCTGCGCCTCGGCGGGAGAGATCTCGTGCAAGTCGAGACCAAAAGTCCGAGCCCAGCCGATTTGGCGCCGAATTTCTTGCATCCGCTCCGGCGAGGAAGCCAATTTGATGCTTCCGCTTTCTTTCCAGCCTGGAGGAGTACTGGTGAGCTCCAGCTCTCGATACAGCCCGACCGAGTGCATGTTCATTTTCGTCAGCGTCGGGTCGGCGCGCAGTTGGCCAACTAATCCAGCAGAATGAAATGTCGATCCGCTCGTCAGTTCGTTGCGGTCCAACAACACCACATCGCGCTCGCCCATTTGAGCCAAGTGATATGCCACAGATGTGCCACCAACGCCTCCGCCGATGATCACGATCTTGGCCCGTGCCGGGACCGCAGTAGCGCTCATAAATAGAATGTATCCTGCCGTTGTGGGGGAAGACCTAACAAATCGCCCGGCAAGTCTCGAGGAGACCTACCGACACTTGTTTGACCTCGTTCCGAGATTACAAAAGCGCACCGCCATCCGTGAACTCTCGGGCGGACTGACGAACCGCAATCTCGCCGTCGAGACACAATCTGGCACCTATGTTGTCCGCGTCTCGAGTAACTCATCATCGCTGCTCGCAGTAGACAGACGGGCCGAGTACCAGAATTCAATGATCGCCGCCTCGGCAGGCATCGGCGCGCCAGTATTTGATTACGTGCCTGATCACGGCCTGCTAGTCATCGGTTTTCTCGAGGGCCGCACATACGGCCCAACCGACGTTGCGAACAACTTGAAACGAATCGCCGAGAGCTGCCGAGTCTTGCACGCGACGACACCATTCGTCAGCGAATTCAACATGTTCGACATCCAGCGCCGCTATCTATCAACGATCCAAGAAAGTGGCTTTCGAATCCCTGACGGCTACCTAAAATACATGCCGCAGGTGCAGAAAATGTTCGACGCACTGCAAGTCCTAGACGAAGGAACCGTTCCTTGCAATAACGATCTGTTGCCCGCAAATTTTATCGATAACGGTGACAAGATCTGGATCATCGATTACGAATATTCGGGCAACAACGATGCCTGCTTTGAGTTAGGCAATATCTGGTCCGAGGCGTCGCTCGACTTTGGATCCCTGCAAGAGTTGGTAGACGCTTACTACGGCCGACATCGACCAGAAAAACTTGCACGCGCCTGGTTCTTAGCGTTGATGTCGAAATATGGCTGGACACTTTGGGCCTCGATTCAGAGCTCTATCTCCAATTTTGACTTTGACTTTTGGGAATGGGGACAGGAAAAGTACGATCGGGCAAAATCCGATTTCGAGGGCCCGCATTTCACTACAATGCTTGAACAGGTAACGAAAGGAACTTCATGAACGCATCCCTAGACAGTGCGAAATACGTCTCATTCGTCTCATTGCGCCGCAACGGCGAGCCGGTGGCTACACCCGTGTGGATCGCCAATTTCGAGGGCTCGTACGGGTTCACAACCGAGTCGACTTCGGGCAAGGCCAAGCGCTTAAGTCACACCAGCGCGGTCACCGTACAGCCCTGCAATTCCCGCGGCAAGATAACGCCTGGGTCCAGCGTTTACAAGTGCACCGCCACGGTCGTACATGGCGAGCGCGCGGAGCTTGTGCGCGCTGCAATCGCCCACAAGTACGGCGTGACCTACAAATTGTTCGCCGTATACATTTGGATCACCGAGCGCTTCAGTAAATCCAAATCTGGTCCAGATATCGCCGTCGTGTTCACCCTCGACAGCGTCTAACTCGCGTTAGCTTCGGCAAGCGCCCTAGCGCGCAATATCAAACATTCGCGAGCTTGTCTTCATTTCCGCCAACATCTCGGGCAGCGGCTCCACTCCAATGCCTGGCCCACTCGGCACGGCGATGTATCCGCCGTCAAGCACGAACGGCGTCGTGATGTCGCGGGCGAAGTAACGGTTTGATGCCGAGGTGTCACCCGGCAAAGTAAAGCCGGGCAGCGCCGCCAGGGCCAAGTTGGCCGCGCGGCCGATGCCGGTCTCGAGCATGCCTCCACACCAAACCGGCACGTTGCGCGCCAAACACAGGTCGTGAATTTTCTTGGCCTCGAGGTGTCCGCCGACGCGGCCAGGTTTGATGTTTATTATCGCGCACGCCCCCATCTCGATTGCGCCGCGCGCGACTTCGTATGATGTAATGCTCTCGTCCAAACAAACCGGCGTGGCAATCTTTTGCGATAACTGGATGTGACCCGCTAGGTCTTCTTCTGGCAGCGGCTGCTCGATCAACAGCAGTTCGAACTCATCGAGTTGCGCCAGGTGCGCGGCATCATCGACCGTGTATGCCGCGTTAGCGTCTACCTGCAACATCAAATTCGGTCCAAATACTTCGCGCACCGCGCGCACCTGCTCAATGTCGCTGCCCGGCTCGATCTTCAGCTTGATGCGCACATAGCCGTCATCTAGATACCCGCCGACCACTG
>JBKJMC010000116.1:0-11372 GCA_046596615.1 Ilumatobacteraceae bacterium
CAGAGCAACTCGCCGATCTTGTCGCGCGCTATGAAGCAATCGGAGGCGTCTCGCCGTTGGCGGCGCGTACCGAAGCCCAACGCGACGCCCTGCAAGCGGCACTAGACGCAAGGGCCCCGCAAAAGTTTCACGTGCAACTCGGGCTCAAGCACGCCGGCCCGATGATCGAAGAGACAGTCGCCGACCTCGCCAAGGACGGCTTCAGAAAAATAGTTGCGCTCGTGCTCGCGCCGCACTATTCGTCGTACTCAATCGGCCAATATATTTCGCGCGCCGCCGATGCGGCCACGCCGCACGGCATCGCCGTGATCGGAATCGACAGTTGGGCCGTCGAGCCAGCTTTCGTCAACTTCATTTCGGACGACCTCGAAGAAAAGTTGGCCGAACTCAAAACGCCTGCGGAGCGCACCAAGGTTTTGTTCACCGCGCACTCGCTGCCGCAACGAATTATCGACGGCGGAGACCCCTACCCAGACGAATTGCGCTCGACCGCTGTCGCCGTCGCCAAACAGCTCGACCTCACAGAGGGCCCACAGTGGGGCATCGCCTGGCAATCCGCAGGCCGCACGCCCGAGCCGTGGATCGGCCCCGATATTTTGCTCGCCATCGACGCACTCGCCGTCAGTAATGACTACGACGGCGTAGTCGTCAGCGCGTGCGGCTTCGTCGCCGATCACCTCGAGGTTCTCTACGACCTCGACATCGAGGCCAGCAATCACGCCGCCAAGGTAGGACTGGCCTTCGCCCGCACTCGATGCGTCAATGACGACTCGATCGTGATGGCCGCCCTCGCCCAACGAGTTATTGCGGCGAATGCGATCTAAGTAAAACTACTTAGATGACCAACTCATCGGCAGGCCTAAGCCCCAAACGAGTCGTCGTAATCGGCGGCGGCATCTCGGGTCTCACCGCCGCCTACGCGCTCGGTCAACGCTCACCGCGGCCGCAGATCACGATTCTTGAATTGCGGCCGCGCCTCGGCGGCGTGATTAGCGCCAGCCCATTTGCAGGCCTGCGTTCGGTTGATGAATCGGCTGATGCATTTTTAATTCGCGCACCGGCCGCGCTCGATCTGGCGAGGCAGATGAATCTCGGCAGCGAACTAACCGAACCTGCTACCGGCAGCGCCTACATCTGGAATCAGCGTTTGCACGACGTCCCCGAGCCAACATTGCTCGGCATCCCCGCCACACGCGACGCGATCTACAATACAAAATTGCTATCGTCGAGCGCCAAGGTTCGCGCCTCGCTCGAACCGCTGATCGCCAAGTTACGCGGCTCCTACGATCCGCACGATTGTCTTGGCGCGTTGATCAGAAATAGATTTGGCGCTCAAGTTTTAGAACGCATCGTCGACCCGCTCGTCGGAAGCATCTACGCCACTGATGCCGATCGCTTCAGCCTGCTCGGCATGCCCCAGATCGCAGACCTCGTCGCCCAGGGCGGCAGCCTGATGCACGCCGCGAACAGGGCCGTTAGCACCAGAGTCGGAGGTCAGGCCGTGTTCGCCGCGCCGTTGCGCGGAATGTCGTCGCTCGTTGACGCACTTCGCGCCGCGCTACAAATTCAGGGAGCAGAAATTCGTTTTTCGAGCGCGGCAACCAGCATCGAGCAACCAACACGCGGCTCGTACATTGTGCATACCGACACCGAGTCGCTCGGCGCCGACGCGATCGTACTTGCCTCGCCAGCCCGCGCGACCGCGCCGCTGCTCGCCAACATCGACAAAGATGCCGCGCAGATTCTTGCCGCATCGGAGCACGCCTCGGTGGTCATGGTTAGCCTCGCGATTTCGCGCGAGCAGTGGCCGAGCCAACTCACTGGCAGCGGCTACCTCGTACCCAAGCCGATGCAGCGCGCAGTAACGGCAGCGTCTTTCGGCTCGAACAAGTGGAAACACTGGCAGCCCCACGACAACGCAATGGTGTTGCGAATCTCGCTCGGGCGCGATGGCATGCCGATGCACCACAACGACGACGACACGATTCTCAAGCTCACACTCGACGATCTCGAGCGCCACATCGGCGTCGCGTTGACGCCACACGCCACGCGCATCACGCGCTGGGTCGAGTCGTTTCCGCAATATCGCCCCGGTCACTTCGCGCGCGTCGAGGGTCTCGAGGCCACGTTGCGGGCCAGCGCGCCGGGAGTTGTCGTGACGGGCGCCAGTTACCGCGGCATCGGCATACCTGCTTGCGTGCAACAGGCGCGTTTCGCGGCCGACTTAGTCTTTGACGCAATTAATTTGTGAAGATTTCGGCGAGAAAGTTTCGCAACGCGATTGTCGCTGGCGCGCTCATCGCGCTCAGCCTTCCGCCATGGGGATGGTGGCCGCTCGCGTTCTTCGGTGTGGCGTTGTTCGCCAGCATCACACGCGACAATTCGTTGCGCGCGCGCCAACACTTTGCGCTCGGCACAATCATGGCGATTTCTTGGTTCGCCCCCGGCATGGCCTGGATGTGGTTTCTCACGTCGCCCGGCTATATCATCGCCGTGTTGTTATACGCCTCGATGCACGGCATCGCCGCCGCAATTAGTTCGCGTTCGGGCCGACGCGAAATTGTCGCGCCGCTGCTGCACACCCTCGCCGAAGCGCTGCGGTTCTCGTTTCCGTTTGGTGGCGTGCCGCTGGCCAGTATTGCAATTGGCCAAGCCGCGTCGCCTCTCGCTAACCTTGCCCGCCTCGGCGGGGCGCTGTTAATTACCTGGTTCGTATTTCGGGTCGGATTTTTGTTGAGCCGCCAACCGCAGCGACGCAGGGCGCGCATGTTGGTCGCGCTTGTTGGTCTCGTAATCGCGGCGATGTTCGCCCCGCACGGAACGAACACTGGCGAAGTAATCCGCGTCGCGGCGGTGCAGGGCGGCGGCCCGCAGGGCACACTGGCGACAAACACTAATTCTCGCGATGTAGTTGAACGACATCTTGCTGCGACTCTCGCAATCACACCCGGAGATAGGATCGACGTCGTAATTTGGCCCGAGAATGTGATCGATGTCCCCAGTTTTGCGACGAGCCTCGAACTTTCGGAAATCACTGCCGAGGCGAAACGACTCAACGCCCAATTCGTGGTCGGCGTGACCGAGAGCGTCGGTGATAGTCATTTCATTAACGCTCAGGTTGTCGTCAACACTTTGGGAGTTGTCACCGACCGCTATGACAAAGTTCGCCG
This sequence comes from Ilumatobacteraceae bacterium, assembly GCA_046596615.1. Lineage (GTDB taxonomy): Bacteria > Actinomycetota > Acidimicrobiia > Acidimicrobiales > Ilumatobacteraceae > UBA3006. The sequence goes on from JBKJMC010000116.1 coordinate 3,171, forward strand.
CGTGCCCTTCGGTGAGTACATGCCGTATCGTGGCGCGCTCAAATCTCTTGGCGCTCCGGTTAATCTTGTACCTCGCGACGCCCTATCAGGAACGGGAAGAGCCAAACTTGACCTCGTAGGCCTGGCTCAACCAAACGCAGACCTAATTAGCGGTAACGTGCGCCTTGGCGTTCTCATCTCGTGGGAGGTGTTTTTTAGCGGTCGCGCCCATGAAGGCGTCCGGGACGGAGCCCAACTGATCATCAACCCCACCAACGGCTCGAGTTACACGGGAACTATTTTGCAAGCACAGCAAGTTGCGTCATCGCAATTGCGCGCAATCGAGAACGGTCGCTGGCTGGCGCAGGTCTCGCCGACTGGTTTCTCGGCGATCGTCGACCCGAACGGTCGGGTGTACGAGCGCACCGGCGTCAGCGAACAACGAGTCATCATTTACGACCTGCCGCTGCGCCTCGGCGACACGATCTATTCGCGCCTCGGCGAAAGGCCGATCATTTTGCTCATGCTTACAATTTCTGCGATCTTGTTGCTCGCCGATCGGCGCCGCAAACCAGCATGACCGCTAATCAAGACGCAGTTACGCTGACCAATTCAACTGCTAAAACTTCCAGCCCGACGATCACTTGCGTCGTTGACGCCAACCACGGAGCGCGGCTCAGTTCGCTCGTTGTCAACGACTACGAGTTACTCGTGCGGGCCGAGACCGAGTCATCAAATCCGATGTCGTGGGGCGCGTACCCAATGGCGCCGTGGGCGGGGCGGGTGCGCGATGGCAAATTCACCCACGACGGCACAACCCACCAGTTGCGACTCAACATGGCGCCGCACGCGATTCACGGTACGGTATTCGACAAAATCTGGGCTATCACTGCGATCACAGCAACAAGCGTCACTATGACCACCGACCTCGGCGAGCACTGGCCGCTCGGCGGCAGCATTGAGCACCGCGTGTGGTTACGCGAGAATATTCTCGAGTGCTTACTCACGGTTACCGCTGGCGCGAAATCGATGCCAGCGCAAGTCGGTTGGCACCCGTGGTTCGCGCGCCCCCTAACGCTGACTTGCGCGTTCGGCAAATTGTTCGTGCGCGACGACGATGACATCCCCACAGGCGAAACCGTCAGCCCAACTCGGCCACCGTGGGACGACTGCTTCACCTCGGCTCGCAGCTCGCCACTTTTAAACTTCGGTAACGGCACCGCAGTCACGATTGAGAGCAACTGCGAGTATTGGGTTATCTACGACAAACCCGACCACGCCGTCTGCGTCGAACCGCAATCTGGCACACCCGACGGCTTCAACCTTTCGCCACAAGTAATTCAGCCGGGTCAATCCCTCTCGCGCTGGATGCGACTAGTAATTTCTTGACTAGTAATTTCTTGACTAGTAATTTTTTCCACGTCGGCGGGCCTAGTTACCCGCAGGTAGAGTGAAACGACTATGTCAGGGGCCGTTGATCCAAATGGCCCGCTGCGCATTGCCTATCTCACATACCGCGGCAAGCCTCATGTCGGAGGTCAGGGTGTATACACCCGCCACCTGACCAAGGCCCTCGCCGATTTTGGCCACCACGTCGAGGTTTACGGTGGCCAGCCTTACCCGATTCTCGACGAGCGCATCGCGTTGCACAAACTGCCCAGCCTCGACATCTTTAATGATCAACACCCCGGCCGCTTCCCGGCCTATTGGGAACTGAATAGCTGGCCAAACATCGTCGAGGCTTTGCAATTGATGAAGGGCACATTTGGGGAACCGCTCACGTTCAGCATGCGTGCCTACAAGGCGCTGAAGTCGCGGGTGAATGATTTCGACATCGTGCACGACAACCAGTGCCTGGGCACGAGCATCCTCAAGATCGAAAGGTTGATTCCAACGGTGGTCACGCTGCACCACCCGATCACCAAGGATCGCAAACTCGAAATGGCGCACCAAACCAATCGCTGGAAGCGCTCTGGCATCGGCCGCTGGTACGGCTTCGTCAAGATGCAGGGAAAAGTTGCCAGTCAAATGCCGCGCATTGTCGTAGTCAGCGAGAACTCGATCGCCGACATCCACGCCGACATGGGCGTGTCGCTCGACCGCATGCGTCTCGTGCCCGTAGGCGTAGACCCAGAGTTGTTCATGCCACTGCCGCATGTCGTGCGCAAGCCCGCGCACCTGATCACGACAGCTTCGGCCGACGTCGCCCTCAAGGGACTCTCGTATCTGCTCGAGGCGCTCGCCAAGTTGCGCACTGAAAGGGAAGTTCACCTAACGATAATCGGCAAGGCCCGCGAAGGAGCAAGCGCCAACCTAATTCGCTCGCTCGGCCTCGCAGACTGCATCACTTTCGTCTCCGACGTTTCGGATAAGCGCATCGTCGAGCTGTACGCCGAGAGCGAGCTCGCCGTCGTGCCAAGTTTGTACGAAGGATTCAGCCTTCCAGCGATCGAGGCCATGAGCACGGGCATATGTCTCGTCGCCACAACGGGCGGAGCATTACCAGAGGTCACCGGCAACGACAACGACACCGTTTTGTCGTGCGCCCCCGGCGACGCCGATGGTTTAGCAATGGTGATTCGCCGCGGCCTCGACGACCCTGCGCTGCGCCAGCGCATCGGCAATGCCGGTCGTCAACGCGTCGTCGCGCGCTGGAGCTGGAAGCATTGCGCCGCCCTCACTGTCGAGCAATATCGCGAAGTCTTGGCGATGCCGCATAACATCAACAAGCAGCGCGACAAGGCGGGTCGCTAACTCGTGCTTACTGTTCGGTTCGACCGCCTCGCCATCACCTGCGACACGCTATTTCTCGACGCCGGCGCAGGCTTTGGCCGGCACGCCTTCGAGGCCGCGCGTCGCGGTGCCCGCGTTGTCGCTCTCGACTACGCCGACGCTGAGACCACGGCAACTCGGGCAACGTTTGCCGCGATGGCATTTGCCGGCGAGATCAACGGCGACCGGCTCGTGGGCGTGCTTCGCGGCGACGCCACTCGTTTGCCGTTTCGCGACGGCGCATTCGATTGCATCATCACCTCTGAGGTGCTCGAACACATTAACAACGACGAACAGGCGCTAAGCGAGCTCGCTCGCGTGTTGCGCCCGGGTGGCACGCTCGCCGCGACAGTGCCGTCGTGGTTTCCCGAAAAGATTAACTGGTTACTTTCAGACGAGTACCACGCTCCGTTCGTTAAAGGCGGACACTTACGTATCTACACAGCGACCGAACTTAAGAGAAAAATACGTGATGCGGGACTTGCCCTGCGCGGCACGCACCGCGCCCATGGATTGCATTCGCCGTACTGGTGGCTGCGTTGCGCCGTTGGACCTGCCCGCGAAGACAACCGTTTGGTCAACGCATACAAGAAGTTTCTTGAATGGGACATCACGTCTGCCCCGCGAGTAACTCGAATCCTCGACAAAGTCCTCAGCCCCGTGCTCGGCAAGAGTTACGTCGTCTACTCAGACAAGCCCGCGTCATGAACAACCAACTCGACGGCATCATCACTCGCGACGAGTTGCTGCGTACCGCGCAGTCGATTGCCGCGTTGCAGCAGCCGAGCGGCATGATCCCGTGGTACGCCAACGGGCACTGCGACCCGTGGAACCACGTCGAGACAGCGATGGCTCTCGACACCATGGGATTGAATGAAAACTCGCGGCGCGCCTACCAGTGGCTCGCCGACACTCAGCGCCCGGACGGCAGTTGGTATAACTACTATCTACCCGACGGCTCGATCGAAGATCACAAACTCGATACCAACGTCTGCGCATACATCGGTGCGGGCGTGTGGCATCACTGGTTGGTCACTAACGACGAGGTATTCATTGCCCAAATGTGGCCGACAGTAAAGCGCGCCATTGACTGGGTGCTCGGCATGCGTCGCCACGACGGAACCATTCTTTGGGCCCGCGAGGTCAACGAATCACCATGGGATTACGCGCTACTCACGGGTTCATCGTCTATTCGCCACGCGCTGCACTGCGCCGCCAATCTCGGCGCAGTAATCGGCGAGGCTCAACCCGAGTGGCGTGCCGCCGCCGACACGATCGACAACATCATTGCCACTGACCTGAGCGCGTTTGAACCGAAATTACGTTGGGCGATGGACTGGTACTACCCCGCGCTCACCGGCGCGCTGACCGGCGCCGACGCCAAAAACCGCCTCGCGGGCCAGTGGGATGAATTCGTCATTGATCAACGCGGCGTGCGTTGCGTCAGCGACGAACAATGGGTTACCGCCGCCGAAACCGCCGAGTGCGCTATTGCCCACCTCGCCATCGGCGACATCGACACCTCTCGTGAGCTGCTGTCGTGGACACGCGCCCACCGCAACGACGACGGCTCGTACCTGACGGGCATCGTGTATCCAAACCGCGTTGTCTTCCCCGCCGACGAAAGTAGCGCCTACACGGGCGCCGCAGTCATCTTGGTTGCCGACGCGATCGCCAACATCACCGCGGCAAGCAAATTATTTCTCACCTCAACAGTGATCGATTAGACGCGGCGCAAGACTCGCAGCGAACCTTTCGCCGAAACATCGACAAACACACCGCTTGCAAGCGCCGGCAGATAGATCTGCTCGTACGGCGCCTGCCCGCCATCACTCGGGTCTGCAAAAACATCGTGAATCGCCATCATGCCGCCAGCGATGACGTGCTTCGACCAGCCGATGTAATCTCTGCGGGCGACTTGCTCACCATGGCCGCCATCGATAAATAAGAACGCGATCGGCTTGGACCAACTAGCGGCGATCTGCGCCGAGTCGCCGACTACTGTGCAGACGGCATCTTGCAAACCGGCTCGGCTGATCGTATTTTCAAAATGGGGCAATGTGTTCAGTCGTCCGGTCGAGGGGTCAACGAGAGAGGCATCGTGCCACTCCCAGCCCGGTTGGTTCTCTTCTGATCCGCCGTGATGATCGACCGCGTAAAGGGTTGTTTTTTTGACGCGCGCCGCGGCGCCAAGCCAGACGGTGCTGCGGCCGCAATATGAGCCGATCTCGACGAATACTTGGCCTGGCTTGACGGCGGCAACCGCGCAGGCAGCTTCGTAGAGGGCGTCGCCCTCTTCAGACGGCATGAACCCCGTGGTCTCGAGGGCGATTTGGCGCAGCGCCGAGTCGATGTTCACGAAATTAGTCATTCGTTGATCGGCAAGAGCTCATTGGCCCTGGCGATTTGGCCAAGCCATTGCGCGCTCGGTTTCGTCGTGCGCTTCTGAGTTTGGCGGTCGACGGCGACGAGTCCAAATGTTGGCTTGTAGCCGTATACCCACTCGAAGTTGTCGAGCAGGCTCCAGTACGTATAACCGCGCACGTCGATTCCGTCGTGCAGGCATCGCAACACCCCCTGCAGCGCGCCGTGCACATATTCGATGCGCTCAACATCTTGAGTTGTAGCGATACCGTTTTCGGTGACCAAAATCGGCACGTGATCCGTCTTATTCCATGCGCGGCGGATGCAGCCTTCGAGAGACTCGGGGCAGAACTCGTAGCCCATAATTGTGGCGCGCGTTTCGCTGGTCGGGGCGACGCGGCCGTCGGGACCGAAATATTCCCGAGTGTAAGTCTGCACGCCGAAGTAATCGTCGCCGCGAGCGGCCTCGAGAAACGGGTCTTCGAGCCCGGCCCAGGCATTCGCGCGGCGAGTCTGCGCCCGTTCTTCGTCTTGCCGCGACAATCCCGACGTAATCAAGAACTCTTGCATCGCCAGCGTGATGCCAACTGGCGCCGACGTTGCGCTCTTGAGCACGTCTCGCGCCTTGATGTGCGCGTCAACAAAGACAAGGTTGCACCTTTCCCGCAGTCCTCGGTCGGTTTCGCCGGGCGGAAACCTGCCGAGAAAGTACCCAATCGTCGAAACCATGTTTGGTTCGTTGATAGTGCACCAGCGGCCCACGTCGGAGCCGAGATGCTTTACTACACGATCACAAAAACGGGCGAATAGGTCTGCTGTGTTGGGGTTGAGCCAACCACCGGCAGCGGCAACCCATTTAGGTGATGTGAAGTGGTGCAAGGTGACGACGGGTGTGATCCCGTTGAGACGACAACACTCAACCATGCGTCGATAGTGATCGAGGGAATTGGTCGAGAACTCGCCGTTCTCGGGTTCGACGCGACTCCACTCGATGCTGAAGCGATAATTGTCGAAACCGAGTTTGGCAAGCATCTCGATATCCTGGGGATAGCGGTGAAAGTGATCGCAGGCATCCCCGCTTGACTCGGCGCATACCGTGCCCACCCGGTGCTCCCATTCCCACCAATCGTTATTCGTGTTGCCGCCTTCAACTTGATGGGCTGCGGTCGCAGTACCCCACGTGAATCCTTTGGGGAATGACTGCGTGGTTGTAGTCACAGAAAAACACCGTAGCCCACGCCATTTGCGGGGCGTTTACTGGCAATATGGATGAATGGCAACCAACACCCCGAACGCTCTAGTAGACCTGATCAAGTTGCTTGATTTGGAACCAATCGAGCAAAACATCTTTCGCGGCCAGTCGCCAGACGAAGACCGCCAGCGAGTATTTGGCGGGCAAGTTGCGGGCCAAGCACTGGTGGCGGCGGCGCGAACGATCGACGAGCCTGGCCGCCATGTGCACTCGTTGCACGCCTACTTTTTGCGGCCAGGCGACCCAGGAGTGCCAATTCTCTACGAAGTTGACCGAATTCGCGACGGCAAAAGTTTTTCTACACGGCGAGTCGTGGCAATTCAGCACGGCAAAGCAATCTTTAACTTGCAGTCGAGCTTTCAAAATCGCGAGCAGGGCTTGGAGCACCACATCGCGATGCCAACCGGCTTGCCAGACCCCGAGTCGGTGCCAGATTTTTCAACGCGAATGGCGCCCCATAAAGAAAAACTCGGCGGCTGGTACGAGAGACCGCGGCCGATCGACCTGCGCTACGTGGACAGCGACCCATTCTCGCGCGGCGGTGCGCGTAGCCTTGGACAACGCGTGTGGTTGCGCGCCGACGGCACGCTTCCGGACGACGAAGTGTTGCACGCGTGCATCGTCACATATGCCAGCGACATGTCCCTGCTCGATACCACCTTGCTGCCACACGGCGTGACGTGGTCAGACGGCAGCATGCAGATGGCCAGTATTGACCACGCAATGTGGTTTCATCGACCGTTTCGCGCCGACGAATGGATGCTCTACGACCAGGCATCGATCTCGACCTCGAACTCTCGCGGTCTCGCGAGCGGCTCAATTTTTTCGCGCGGTGGAGAGTTGCTTGTAACCGTGGTGCAAGAAGGACTGATCCGTGTTATTAAAAAATAAGTACGAATCGGTGTCGGCCTAGCGGCGCGACTCCATGAACATTCCCCGCAGTGCGGCAAAGTTTTCGACGCAGTGGCCCGCGCCAAGCACGACCGCCTCGAGCGGGTCGTCGGACATGTTCACAGGCACCTGGGTGTCGCGCTCGATGCGCTGTGCAAGCCCGCGCAACAATGCACCGCCGCCAACTAGGTACATGCCGCGAGTTAGAAAATCTTGCGATAGTTCTGGAGGTGAAGTCGCGAGACAACGAATCACCGAGTCGACCATTTGCTTAACAACATCTTCGATTGCTTCGCGAATCTCTTGCGCGGTTAACAACACAGTTTTCGGCAAGCCTGTTACCAAGTCGCGACCGCGCACCTCAGCGTCGCGATCTTCAGGCGTAGCGATCGCGCTGCCGATACTGATTTTGATTTCCTCTGCCGTGCGTTCGCCAATTGCAAGACCGTGTTCTTTGCGGACGTGCGTTTGAATCGCGGCGTCGATATCGAAACTGCCCACGCGAATCGCTTCGAGCGCGACGATGCCGCCCAGGCTGATGACCGCAGTCTCGGTAGTTCCGCCACCGATATCGATGACCATGTTGCCGACCGGTTCGTTGATTGCAAGATCTGCACCAATTGCGGCGGCCATCGGCTGCTCGAGTAGTTGCGCGTCGGCGGCGCCAGCGCGACGCGTCGCATCGGTTACGGCGCGGCGCTCAACTTCTGTAATTGCCGACGGCACGCAGATCAAAACCTTCGGCCGAGAGAATCGCGACACGCCCGCTCGTTGCAGCAGCAGGCGAATCATCTTCTCGGTGATTTCGAAGTCTGTTATTGCCCCGCCGCGCAATGGCCGCACGGCCACGATGTAGCCGGGCGTGCGACCAATCATCTCCCAGGCCTCGTGACCAGTGGCCAATACCTTACCTGTTCGGCGATTCACCGCAATTACCGAAGGCT
>JBKJMC010000149.1:0-5394 GCA_046596615.1 Ilumatobacteraceae bacterium
ATGCCGACTGAATTGATGTGGCAGCAGACTGAACCAATTCGGCCGCAGCGGTAGTCTCTGGCGTCGACGTCACGGTCTGTGCTGGCACGGTCGATTCGACTGTCAACGTTGTATTGACCGAGACGGCGGATCCGGGAACGATTGCCTCGGCCAGCGCTAACGGCCCCTTAATAGACGACACGGTTGAATCAAGCACTTTGGTATTTACCGCAAGGGCGACCCCGCCCGTGACGAGAACTCCGACTATCGAGAGTGTTGTGGCGAAAGATGTTTTCATGCTTCTAACCGTAGGGGATGTCTATCTAGGGGATCTCTCGCGGACGTCAAAGATTTGTCTAAGAATTGCTGTCTTCGTCAACGTCGTGACCGTCGTCATGACCTTGGTCATCGGATTCGTCGTCGCCTTGGTCATCGGCCTCGTCGTCGCTTTGGTCATCGGCCTCGTCGTCGTCTTTACTTGCAAGTGCCGCCGATGTATCAGTTGCTTGCACCTCGGTAACTATGCGACCGTCGACGAGTTCGGCAGTGAACTTCACCGTCTGAGCGTCTGTGGAAAATTTAATTTCGACTTGATCAGTTTGTTCGTTCGTGGTCTTATAAGTCCACCCGGTAATTGGATCTACCGCCAAGACACTGAGGGCGGTGGCGTTTTGTCCGAGCGTGATGATACCGACTCCCTGCACGTTGTAGGAGGACTGGACCGTTACGGGAACCGTCGAATCAGCGGCAACGGCGAGAGCGGGCGCAAGTCCTTGTGTTGACGACAAGGTCGGACCAAGGACAGTGGTGTTGGCAGCTAGCGCAACACCGCCCGTTGCGAGGATGCCGATGATTGTGAGTGATGTGGTAAGTGATGTTTTCATGTCACTTACGGTAAGGGTTGACCATCCAAGGCAAGTCCAAGAGAAATCCAAGATTTGTCCAATTAAATGCCCGATCTGCACGATTTGAACTCGTTTGGCGACAAAAATCGGTCCGGTGGGCGACAATAGAGCCATGGATATATTGCTCGTGGAAGATGACGATTCCATCGCATCTTCTCTAGTTTCGGGTCTTCAATCGTTCGGAATGATTGTGCGGCGAGTCAGCCGTGGCGCGGACGCACTTAGCGCCGCCATACCAGACGTGGTGTTGCTAGATGTTGGATTACCTGACATCGACGGCTTCGAAGTTTGTCGCCGTTTAAGAGCAACGAGCCAAGTTCCAATAATCATGCTGACGGCGCGCAACGAGGAACTGGATCGCGTCTTCGGACTTGACATTGGCGCCGATGATTATGTGACAAAGCCGTTCGGACTCCAGGAACTGGTTGCCCGAATTCGCGCCATCGCTCGTCGCGCAGGAGTCTCGGAGGCGACCGAGAGTGCGCCGGTCGTCGTCGGCCCGCTGCACATTGACACACTCACACGACGAGCATTGTTGCACGACGAAGAACTTGCGTTAACAACGAAGGAATTTGATCTGCTTGCGCATCTCGCCGCTCGTCCCGGCGTCGTTCACCGTCGTACCGACATTCTTGAAGCAGTTTGGGATACAAATTGGTACGGACCGACGAAGACATTGGACGCCCATGTTGCCGCCCTGCGAAAGAAACTTGGGGACCATCGCTGGATTGAGGCGGTACGTGGTGTTGGTTTTCGATTGCAATTGCCACAATGAAAAATCGGCTCGTGGCGGTGATGGTGGGTCTAGTTTTGATTGTGCTGATCGCCCACGATGTGCCTTTGTCGGCGCACCTGGCGCAAATCGAACGCGATCGTTTGACCACGGCTATTCAGCGTGATGCGTTTACTCTCGGCGGGCGGATAACTCCTCTAATTAGTCTTGTGGGAGTCGATCGGACTATTCAGATCTCGGCCGTCGTAGACGAATATTCGCGCCAAAGTGACGGAAAAGTTGTAGTGATCGACGGCCAGGGTTATCTCGTTGCCAGCAACGACCAGACTTCTTCGGCGGGCGAGGACTATGTGGGACGTCCAGAGATTGCGACTGCGTTACTTGGAACCCCCACATCCGGAACTAGGCAATCCACGACCTTGGGTGAGGAACTCGTGTACGTGGCGGTCCCCGTGCTGTCCGGCACTGAAGTACTTGGCGTTGTCCGCATTACCTATCCGAAAAGTGTGGTCGACGCCAGAGTCAATAGGAATCTGCGCGGGATATTTTTTACGGCCGCAATTTCCATTGCGATGGCCGTGCTGGTGGCGTTGTTGTTCGCGCGTTTCGTCACCCGGTCGCTTGAGGATTTGCGTCGGACTACAGAAAAATTTGCTGACGGAGATCTAACCGCAACGGCAAAGGAGTTTGGCGCTCCCGAAACTCGGAAACTTGCTTCGTCGTTTAATTTGATGGCCCGACGGCTGAGTCGCATGATAGATCAACAGCGTTCGTTCGCCGGAGACGCGTCTCATCAATTGCGGACGCCGCTCACGGCACTTCGGCTACGCCTTGAGCAGGCAAGTAACTTGGTGATTAGCAACCCTCACGAGGCCCAAAACCACATGGAAGAGGCGCTTGCGGAAACCGAACGTCTCTCGTATCTTGTCGAGCAACTGCTCCAACTTGCGCGCGCAGAGGGGCGAATGCTTCCACTCGACGAAGTCAAAATTTCCGAAGTGGTCATCGAACGAGTTGAGCAGTGGTCTTCGCTTGCCGAAGAGCGCGACGTTTCGCTAGTTGGAGACGTCCCCGCAAACGTACGCGGGCATGGAAATGCGATGGCCCTTGGCGAGATTCTTGATAATTACATTGATAATGCACTTGAGATATCGCCGGTCGGGTCGACCATAACGGTGTTGGCAGACCTACTAGACGACGGAGTCGAACTCATAGTTCGAGACGAGGGTCCGGGACTTACCGATGATCAGCGCTCGCGAGCATTTGGCAGGTTCTGGAGAAGTGATGAGCGCTCGAATCGGCGAAGTGGAAGCGGACTCGGTCTTGCAATCGTGTCGCAATTGGCAAACGCAAGCGGCTACCAGGTTGATTTGCGCAAGTCGCCGCGCGGAGGAATCGACGCCGTTGTGCGGATGCCGCGTGTCAAAGTGGCAGAATCCTTAAAGCCCAACAAGTCCTTCTAAGTCTCGTATTGTTGAGCCAATGATGCATCTGGCTCTACTCGCCGCCAATACGGGCAAGGATCAGGTTTCGTCGTGGGTGCGCACCGACCTAGTGGCGATCGTGATGATCCTTTCTGGTTCGTATGTGGCGATTCGGACGATCTCGTTCATCGCCGAAGAGCAAACGTCGCGCCTCAAAATTCAGCACGGCGACTCGGGTGATCTGACCGCAATTGCATCCGGAGCCCACCGTGCGGCGCTCTACAGTGCCGTTCGCTGGGGTCTCAATTTCTGCATCATCGCTGTGGCCACAACCTCTGTATTGCTTCGCCTGCAATTGCCGTCGTCCGCCCTCGTTCTGCTCGGCTCAATCGCTGGTGCCGGCCTTGGTTTCGGCGCCCAGCAAATAGTGGGCGACGTGATTGCCGGCGTGTACATCATCTCTGAGCGACAGTTCGGTGTCGGCGACATAGTACGAGTCGGCCCACTTATTGGCGTCGGTTGGGTCGAGGGCCGAGTCGAGGAAGTCACCCTGCGCGTTACCAAATTGCGCACATTCGACGGCGATCTCGTGAGCATCGCAAATGGCGAGTTGCGCCACAACGTCAACATGTCCCGTGACTGGTCGCGAGTGTTGATCACTGTGCCGCTGCCGCGCGAGAGCGACATCGAGGCGGCAATCACTCGTATCGATGCAATTTGTGAGCAGATCGGTCGAGACGAAAAAATTGCACCGCTTTTACTTGAGGTTCCACGTGTTACTGGGGTCGATGACCTCGGAGCCGAAAATGTTGAAGTTCGCGTCGCCGGTCGCTCATTGCCGGTGCAGCAGTGGAAGGTCGAGCGTGAACTGCGCCGCAGAATCGCCCAAGATCTACGCGACATGTATGTTGTGTTCAGGGGCCAAGATGGGGGAGAGGCATGATCAAGTTCCGCCGCCCGCGCAACTCAACCATCGGCGCACTCATCATTTTCATTGTTTCTTTCGGCTTTTGGCTTACACAGCCGCAACCAAACAATCCCTCGAACTCGGGCACTTTTCCTGATATCAGCTGGGTCTTTGTGACCACGACCGTTCCGGCACCGGTTGAGACAACTCCCGCGACGACGGTGCCGCCAACAGTTCCCCAAACCGTTCCGCCGCAAACCGCTCCGCCGGAAACGACGGTTCCGCTCGACGTAGCAACGACAATAGCGCCAGGCTGATTTTTTTCGCCGCGTTACTTCGTGTCAATCACCAAAAATGCTTCGGCAATTCGACCTTCGGGCAAACCGCCGGCCGCCGCGATCTGTTGGCCCCATCCGCGCATGCGCACCGGTAAGCCGATTGGGTCTTGGTGCTGACTCTCGTGGCACAACAGCGCCTCGATTTTTCTGTCAAATGCAGCGGTCACATCTACAAACATCGCGGCGTTCTGCCCGCCGGTGACCCACACCTCTGACACGGCGTGCGGCGCCAGGCCGCGATCGCTGATCAATTCCGGAAACGCGAATTCGTTACGTGCGTCCGGGTACACCGCGCATAAGGTGGCCTCGCCAGTCGCCAGGTGGTCGGGATGGCTGGCATAGATGCGGTCGTAGCGACGCTCTGCCGATTGTGTAACCACTCGGTCTGGCTTGACTATGCGAATTATCGCGCTGATCTCGCGTCGCAATGTGAGGTCGGCGACTACTGCACCATCCGGGAAGCCGAGAAAGTGCAACTCGGTAACTCCAAGAACAAGCGCAGCGGCAGTTTGCTCGCGACGCCGAATCTTTGCCAAATCGTCGCGAGTGATTTTGTTGTCAAAGCCGCCCGCTTGGCCGTCGGTAACTAGGCAGTAAACGACCTCGTGGCCTTCACCGGTCCAAGTAGCGACCGTGCCACCAGAACCAAAGTCAACATCGTCGGGATGGGCAGTGACTACTAAAATTCGCATGCGTAATACGCTAGGCGAGCGAGCGCCCGTAGTTACTACGCAACAGATGAGTAGTCTTTTGAATGATCGCTGACGCCGATTAGCACTCGATCTTCGTCAGGTCTGGCCCAACAATAATTTCGCCGGGGTAGTGCTGCGCGGCTAAGGCGACCCAATCGGCTTCGCTACCGGGCTGCATCGCTGGCACGTAATGCGTAAGCACAAATCTCTTTACGCCCGCTCGTGCGGCGATGGTCGGTCTAGTGAACCGAGATCGTCGAATCGTCAATCGCCAACGAGTCGCCCGGCTGCACTTCGGTCACGCTTACCCGCAGGCCTAGTCCGCTGCGTAAGTCTTCGTGGTGCTCGTTGCGATAGTGGATGTCGGCTTCGAGCATCGTGAGCAGTGCGTCGACAACGTGCTTCGTGCCCGGGGG
>JBKJMC010000240.1:0-3045 GCA_046596615.1 Ilumatobacteraceae bacterium
TGTCACCGTTTCCGAGCACACAAATTGTGACGGTGTCGTGATCGGCCGTGGTTGCCTCGGTAAGCCGTGGCTGTTTCGCGATCTTGTCGATGCCTTTAGCGGGAGGGCAGTTTCTCCAACGCCGGCTCTCGGCGAAGTTCTGAGCGTGATGCTCGACCACGCGTCCGCATTGTGCGCGCACTTCGCCGGTGATCGCGGAATTCGGGACTTTCGCAAACACACTGGTTGGTATCTAACGGGTTACCCAGTCGGAGGCGAAGCGCGGCGCAAGTTCAGCACCGTCGCCTCGCTAGATCAACTTCGCGAACTCGCGGCGTCCTTAGACCCGACACTGATGATTGTCGCCGGGGGCGAACGAATCGCCCGCGGCCACACCAACGGGCCGATCAGGGTTGTCTTGCCAGATGGCTACCTGAACGATCTCGACGACATGTCGCTACCTGACGATGCCGACGTGCTCACGCTTAGCGGAGGCTGATGGCCGGCGTGTTACCCAGCTTGTTGCCAAGTGTTGTACTCGCGTCTCGCTCGCCGCGTCGGATCGCACTCCTCAATGAATTGCTCAACAGAACCAATCAAACATTCGTCGTTGACCCGGCAGACATTGATGAGACGCCGCTGGCTGCAGAGACAGTCGATGCATACGTGCAAAGGTTGGCGTTAAGAAAGGCAATTGCAGTGGCGCAGAGGCACGACGACGACGTGATTGTGATCGGCGCCGACACAACCGTTGATGTTGACGGCAAGATTTTTGGTCAACCAGCAAACCTTGTTGAGGCAGCGGAGATGTTGCGGCAACTGTCTGGCCGCTCGCATCGAGTCGTTACGGCGCTCGCATTAATTCGCGGCGATCGCCAAAGGCATGGGTTTGATGCTGCACAGGTAACGATGAAGCCGCTCACCGACGAACTTTTGGCGTGGTATTTGTCCACCGAAGAGTCGCTGGGCAAGGCCGGCGCCTACGCAGTTCAGGGGCACGGCGGGGCACTTGTGGAGGGAGTTGCAGGCAGCCTGAGCACAGTCGTCGGGCTGCCCATGGGCCTGCTGCGCGCGCTTGGGGCGGAGCTGGGTGCTGGTTGGAAAATCGGCCCCTAGGCCCGTATCATTAGCACTCGCACTGAGAGAGTGCTAACACGAATATCCCATCAAAATAGCCAGCACAAACCCGTGAACCACAAGGTTCACGCCTCACGGAGGACTCACCACATGAAACTGAAGCCCCTAGACGACCGCATTGTTGTCAAGCCAAACGACGCCGAAGAGCGCACTGCCTCTGGCCTCGTCATTCCAGACACCGCCCAAGAGAAGCCACAGCAGGGCACAGTACTCGCCGTCGGCCCAGGCCGCTGGAGCGATGACACCGGCAAGCATTCACCACTCGACATCAAGGTCGGCGACACCGTGTTGTACTCGAAGTACGGCGGCACCGAAGTTGCCCACGAGGGCGATGATCTTCTCATCCTCACCAGCCGTGACGTACTCGCAATCGTCTCCAAATAATTAATTTCTAGATCCGAAGCCACAGAAAAGGAACCATTACAACATGGCAAAGCAATTAAAATTTAACGAAGAGGCGCGCCGCGCACTCGAAGCTGGTGTCAACAAGCTTGCTGACGCGGTCAAGGTAACACTCGGGCCAAAAGGTCGCAACGTCGTATTGGACAAGAAGTTTGGTGCCCCGACAATCACCAACGACGGTGTGTCAATCGCCAAAGAAGTAGAACTCGAAGATCCGTTCGAGAACATGGGCGCGCAACTCGTAAAAGAAGTTGCCACCAAGACAAACGACGTTGCCGGTGACGGTACGACGACAGCAACAGTGCTCGCCCAGGCCATGGTTCAACACGGCATGCGCAACGTTGCTGCTGGCGCCAACCCAATGGGCCTCAAGCGCGGTATGGAGAAGGCAGTTGCCGCCGCCGTCGAGTCGATCAAGGGCCAAGCAAAGGATGTCGACGACAAGAGCGATATTGCCAACGTCGCGACCATCTCGGCCGCTGATGCTTCAATCGGCAAAGTAATCGCCGACGCCATCGACAAGGTCGGCAAAGACGGCGTAGTAACCGTCGAAGAATCGAATACGTTTGGCACCGAGCTCGAGTTCACCGAGGGTATGCAGTTTGACAAGGGCTACCTTTCGCCATACTTCGTGACCGACGCTGACCGTCAAGAAGCAGTTCTTGAAGATCCATACATCTTGTTCAATGCCGGCAAGATCTCGACGGTGCAGTCGATGCTGCCATTGCTCGAAGCCGTGATGAAGACGGGCCGCCCAATGTTGATCATTTCCGAGGATGTCGAAGGCGAAGCCCTGGCAACTCTGGTAGTTAACAAGATTCGTGGCACATTCAACAGCGCCGCCGTCAAGGCACCAGGCTTTGGCGATCGTCGCAAAGCGATGTTGCAAGACATGGCAGTCCTCACCGGCGGTCAGGTCATCAGCGAAGAAGTCGGACTAAAGCTTGAGAACATTTCGCTCGACTTGATGGGCCGCGCCAAGCGCGTAATCATCAACAAAGACAACACCACAATCGTTGATGGTGCCGGCAAGAAAGAAGAAGTGTCGGGTCGCATCAACCAGATCAAGGCCGAGATCGAAAACACCGATTCCGATTGGGACCGCGAGAAGTTGCAAGAGCGTCTGGCCAAGCTTGCCGGTGGCGTTGCCGTCATCAAGGTCGGCGCTGCAACCGAAGTCGAGCTCAAAGAAAAGAAGCACCGCATCGAAGACGCCGTATCGGCAACTCGCGCAGCAATTGAAGAGGGCGTAGTTGCAGGCGGCGGTACGGCGCTGATTCGCGCTCGCGCGTCGGTACTCAAGGTTGTCGAGTCGCTCACCGGCGACGAAGCAACCGGCGCCCGCAGCGTCTATGACTCACTCACATCACCGGCGCGTCACATTGCTGACAACGCCGGCATCGAAGGCGCCGTTGCGATTCAGCGCATCGAGTCAGAGAAGGGCAACATCGGCCTCAACGCCGCGACTGGCGAGTATGTCGACATGGTTAAGGCCGGCATCATCGACCCAGCCAAGGTGACTCGTGC
>JBKJMC010000293.1:0-3054 GCA_046596615.1 Ilumatobacteraceae bacterium
CTGAAACAACTTCGGCAAGGCATTCGTTACCCGGCAAATAAATGCGAGTCGGCGGTCGCTTCGCGGGCAGCGGCTCATCCCAATCGAGAATCGGCAAGTCTCTGTGAGCTGCGTCCATATACATCTTCCATATCTGCGCCGGAAACATCGCCCCTTGCACGCGCGACACGCCGACTGCGACGAACTCTGGGATATTCACCATCGGCGTATAGCCCTTGGGGTCACCAACCCAAACCGCCGTCGTCAGCTGCTTGGTGTACCCGACGAACCAAGCGTTGGTGTTGTCGTCTTGTGTGCCGGTCTTGCCGGCGGCGGGTCGATCATTATCCAGCGGTGTTCGCCGCGCCGTACCGAATTTGATGACGCCCTTCATAACATCGACCGCGGTGTTCGCGGCCTCGATCGTGATCGCCTGCTTGCCCTCTAATTCGTGTTGGTACAACACGCCCTGAGCATCTTCAACACGCTCGACCATGAATGGGCGCATGTGCATTCCACCGTTGGCGATCGTCTGCGCGCCAGATGCCATGTCGAGCGGGCTTAATTCGTTGGCGCCGGTCGCCAAACTCGCGTATGCGTACAGTTGATAGACATCGGGGTTCAACCACTCGCTATCCATCATCGCGTACATTGTCGCAACCGTGCGGTCGAGCCCGACGACCTGCGAAAGTTTGGCATACGCGCAGTTGATGCTCAGCGCGGTCATGATTCGCAACGGCGCGACGGCGCGGCTAACCCCCTTTGTAATCGAGAACGGCTCTTCGGACTTACCGGGGTTTGGTAATGTGCAAGGCAGCGTGCCGTCGATTAAGTCTTCGGGGATGATGCCGGCCTGTAACGCGGTGGCCAAGATGAACATCTTCACGCTCGAACCGGTCTGACGGTGGCGCATTGCCAAGTTGACCTCGCTCTGGCCAGCGACAAAGCCAGGGCCGCCGACCATCGCGCGAATGCCACCGGTGGCGTTGTCGATCGAAAGTACCGCTGCTTGAATGCCGCGCTTGTTGGCGGGAAGTTTTTCTTTGGCAGCGGCCTCGGCGGCTACCTGCGCCGAGGCGTCGAGCGTTGTGTAAATTTTTATGCCGCCGTGAAACAATTTGTTATAGCGATCTTGGTAGGTCGGGCCCAATATGTCGCTGCGATTAAGCAGCCAGTCCTTGACCTGCTCCGTAAAATACGTTCGGCTTGAATTATTTTTCGGAACGCTCTTGACTATTTCCGGAAGTTTCCACGACTCGCCCAGATCGGCTGCGCGTGCTTCTGTCATCAACTGCGTGTCGACCAGGCGCGCCAACGTCAGCTTAAAACGCTTTCGCGATGGCTCGGGATGCTTGATCGGATCATATGTCGACGGTGCCTGAATTAGCCCCGCAAGAAATGCGCCCTGCACAACATTGAGCTGCGAAACGGGCACACCGAAGTAGACCTCGGCGGCGGCCTGCAGGCCGTAGGCGTTATTGCCAAAATACACCGTGTTCAGGTAACGCTCCAGAATCTCGCGCTTGGCGACCTCCTTTTCGAGCATTACCGCGTAGCGAATCTGCAAGACCTTGTAGCGTCCGTCGCGCGACAGACCCGCCAAGTATTCATTTTTGACTACCTGCTGGGTTATCGTCGAGGCGCCCTGGCGACCCGTTGACGACTCAAAGTTCGACAGCATCGCCCGCACCGTTGCCCTTAAATTGACGCCCTCGTGCTTGTAAAAGCCCGCATCCTCGACCGCGAGAATCGCGCCGATCACATCTTGTGGTATGTCGTCGATGATTGTCGGCTGACTGTTTTGAGTTTGGAACACTCCGACTTGTTCGCCATTTATGCCATAGACATAACTGCGCTGATTGAGTCCAGAAAAATCCGGCAGCGCGACGGGCGTTTGCGAATGCGCATTCAATACCCCCCAGGCCTGGGGCGCGATCGCGCTCACCAGCGAAGCGATCAGCAATGCCCCCGCCAAAATGACGAGGGCCAGTCGAATATATGGCCGGAGATGGGGGTTCACGACGCCAATAACGCTACTCTGCCCCAATGACTTCGTCTCGGCAGTTCCCAATCAAGCCCTTCCGCTTTGGTATCCAGGCCTCGTCACAACCCGACCGCGCCGGTTGGGTCGGTCTTGCGAAGCGCGCCGAGGCCAACGGCTTTGATGTGCTGACCATGCCCGATCACTTCACTGACCAACTCGCGCCGATTCCCGCGCTGATGGCAGCGGCCGATGCCACGACCTCCTTACGCGTCGGCGCATTGGTGTGGGACAACGACTACAAGCACCCGCTGGTATTGGCAAAGGAACTCGCCACGATCGACGTGCTTTCGGGCGGCCGACTCGAATTGGGCATCGGCGCTGGATGGATGATCAGCGACTACGAACAATCGGGCATCGCCTACGACCGCGCGGGCGTGCGCATCGATCGGTTCATCGAAGGCCTCGACGTGATTCGCGGGTGCATGGCCGAGGGCGCGTTCTCGTATTCTGGCAAGCACTACACCATCACCGACTACAACGGCTCGCCGAAACCGATACAGTCGCCGTACCCGCCAATCTTGATCGGGGGCGGCGGTAAGCGCGTGCTTACCTACGCCGCGCAACACGCCGACATCGTCGGCATTAACGCCACGATGGCGTCGGGCGCCGTTGGTCCCGAGGCATTCTCGACGATGACCGCCGATGCCGTAGACGGCAAGGTCGACATCGTCCGCGATGCGGTCGGCGATCGTCTTGATCACATCGAAATGAATATTCGCGCGTACATGGTCAGCGTCTCGGATGACGCGAAAGGTTCGATCGAGCGCTTCGCTAAGACCATGGGCGTCGAAACCAAAATGATGGCAGAGACGCCATTCGCGCTGATGGGACCGCAAGCGAAACTTGTCGAAGACCTGCTCGCTCGGCGCGAGCGTTGGGGGTTTTCGTACATCATCGTCGGCGGCGGTGATGTCGACAGTTTTGCGCCGGTGGTAGCCGCACTTCGCGGCAAGTAAGCAGAACCGAAAATTTCTAGCGCCGCGAATTAATACGATTCGTCAAACGGCGCGCTGGTTTGGCGCGGGGGTCAC
>JBKJMC010000058.1:0-8164 GCA_046596615.1 Ilumatobacteraceae bacterium
ATTTGTACTGGAAGTGGCAACGAACCCCACAAGCAACTGGCGGATCTTTAACCGCTGCCGAAGTTGTGTCTCAATGGGCTTCTTGATCCACATGCCTCACGTGCTTAACTTTGTCACCGACCTCAATCGTTAGATTTGGGCGATGAGCAATTTCGACGACCACGGCCGACCTGAGCCGCCGATCGCCGCCGACGAAGTCGCATCGGTAATCGGATTCTTGGAATATCAGCGGGCGACACTCGAATGGAAATCGCGTGGGGTCGATGCGGCGGGGCTCAACAATAACGTCGCGCCGTCGACAATGACGCTCGGCGGAATTCTGAAGCACCTTGCCTGGGTCGAAGACCATTGGTTTTCTTATTTCTTGCACAACCGCGAGCGCTGCGAACCGTGGGCTTCGGTTGATTGGAGCGCAGACCAGAACTGGGAATGGAACTCGGCAGTGAATGACGCGCCAGAGCATTTGCGTGCCATTTGGGCCAACGCGGTTAACTCGTCGCGAGCAAATGTTGCGAGCGTTCTTTTGCGGGGAGGTCTCGATCAACTCGCGGCACGAAAATGGCCAAGCGGTGAGTCGCCGAGTTTGCGGTGGATCTTGCTACACATGATTGAGGAGTACGCGCGACATAACGGCCACGCCGATTACTTGCGAGAGTCTGTCGACGGCGCTACTGGCGAGTAGTCGAAGAAGTGTCTGAAAGTGGCCGAGGTTTTGGTGTTCGGCGGCTGACGCCGAGCGAGGCGATCGTGGCGGGAATGAAAAACGCGCGACCGTGAAACGAGACGTCAGCCCACGGTTTATTGGTGAGAGGTTCATGCCAGGCGCGAATGCGATAGACGAGAAATACAAGAATTAAAACGTGGAAGGCAATTATCGACCAGGCGTAACCGTCGGTGCCGAGCAGGTCGAGAAACGGAGCTGCGGCGAGGGGCCCAAGCATGGCGCCGAAGCCGTAGAGGGTGACAAGTTGCGACGCCGCCGCGCTCATTTGCTCGGGCGAAACCCAGTCGTTCGTGTAAGCACCAGCGACCGCATATAGGGGGAAGCTAAGACCGCCGATGGCGAACAGCAAGACGAGAGTCGTCACGCTGTCGATGTTTTGAGTCAACATGATCGCGCCCATGACGATTGTGCCGAGCGAAATCAAGAGTCCGATAATGCGGCGGTCGATGTCGTCTGACGCCGACGATATCGGCCAAGTTAATGCCATGCCGCCAAGTTGCAGAACCGCGACGAATATTCCGGTCTGACCGACGCTGAGGCCTTCTCGCGTGGCGTGAATCACGGCCATGCCGAGCATTCCGCCGTGGGCAAGCCCGACGAGGAGGATTGTTCCGAATCCGGTCGGCACGATGCGGGCGAGTTCGCGCAAACTGACGTGCTCGTGGTGCTCGATATTAGGTGTTGCGGCTTGTTCCGACATCGCTACGGGGATCACCGCCAGCGACGAGACGACGGCTGCGAATGCAAATCCAGTGAGCGTGCGCGCGTCGAAGTTGAAGACAAGCAATTGGCCGACTCCGTACGCGCCGATCGTGATTACGTTGTACATAGCGAGCAGGCGGCCGCGGAAGGTATTTTTAGCAAGACCGTTGAGCCACGATTCGGCGACGACGTATAGGCCAGCGAAGCAGAACCCGGTGCTGCTGCGCATGATGATCCAGACGACCGGAGAGTCGTATACGCCGGTGATCAGAACCGACGCGCTAAGAAGCGAAGCGAGCGCGCCGTAAACGCGAATGTGGCCAACTTGGGCGAGTGCGCGCAGCGAATACCACGACCCGAGCAGAAATCCCGCGTAGTAGGCGGTGGTGATTCCGCCGCTGACAATCGTCGGCAGTTGCTTGAGCTCGGCGCGTACACCGACCAAGGTGCTGAACACGCCTGCGGATACCAGCAGCAGGGCGAGGCCAGTGAACAGGCCCCAGGTTGACAAAAGAATTGTGCGCCGCGTTGACGACATTCGCTGCAAAATCCGCACAATATTAGTAAATCATGCTTGCCGCGCTTTGGCGGGCTTTAGATCTCAGTTGGCCCCGAGTGCCACGACCGCCGACTCGATAGGTCGCAGCAGGCGCGCGCCGCAGAGTGCGCAAAGTACCATTGACACCGCCGACAAGATGAACGGGCCGCGCAGGCCAAAGATACGCGCGGTGACGCCCCCGAACGCCGCACCGAAGGGAACGATTCCCCATGAAATCATGCGCGTCGCGGCATTGACACGACCGAGAAGACGCGTCGGCGTCAATTGCTGGCGCAGCGTCGAGTTCAGCGTGAGCCACAATCCAGTGCCGAATCCGAGAATTACCATCGTGCCAATTGCGATGTAGGCATTCGATGTTGCGGCGAGTCCTACTGTCGCCAGTGCCCACAGCCACATCGAGATCAGAATCGTATTTGTAACACCGAACTTTGCGATCGTGCCATTGATGAAGAAGCGGCTCACGACGGTGCCGCTGGCCGCGCCGACCGAAAGTGCCGTAAAGGTCGTTTTGTTGCCGCCGAGGATGTCGACGTTGTAAAGCACCAGAAGCGAGACGGCGGCAAAGTAAAAAAAATTGATGAAGGTCAAGATTTCGGTGAGCCGGCGCAGCGGCTTGTTGTTAAACGTGAAGCGCAAGCCCTCGATAATGTCGTCGCGAAAGCGAGTCTCTGATTTTTCAACGCCGTGCTTGTCGGGAACAGTGGCGATGAGGGCAGCAGAACCGGCAAAACTTGCCGCGTCAACCACGAACGGCAGCGAAGTTGACAAATTAAAGAGCGCCACGCCGAGGGGTGGGCCGATGAATTGCGCCGAGACAATCTGCCCACTTGCAAACCTGGCGTTTGCCGAAAGCAGGTCATTGGGTTGCACTATTGCAGGGATAAGCCCCTGCGCGGCATTGACATGCAGTGTTTCGCAGGCTCCGAGAAGAAAGGCGCAGATGTACAACTGCAAGATGTTCACAAAATCAGTAATGATCGCCGCAGCCAGGAGGGCGACGATGATGACGCGAAGCAAGTCGGCGCCGATCATCAATTTGCGCCGATCCATACGGTCGGCAATTGCTCCGGTCACCAGCGAAAACAGCAACCACGGCAGGCGAGTCGAAATAGTCACTCCCGCGATCAGCACCGGGTCGCGTGTGAGTATCGTGGCCAGAAGTGGAAACGCCGTGAGAAACATTCCGTCGCCCGTGCTGGACACCACGACCGCCAGCCATACAGACCTGAAATCAGTGCCGATCGAGTGGCGGCTTGCCGCAGATTCTGCATTCGTGGTCGTCACCGCTGCATTCTATTGCAAGTCACGGATTCAATTGACGGATTAAGGTATGCGCATGGCAAATTCAAGAGTTAAAAATCTCAAGCAAGTCGGTGTGCCGGTTTCCGTGACTAAGCATTTGTCGTCGCCGCCCGAGAAAGTATTTGCGATGGTCAGCGACTTAACCAGAATGGGTGAGTGGTCGCCAGAGAACAGCGGCGGAGAGTGGATCAAAGGCGCGACTGGTCCAGCAGTCGGCGCGATCTTTAAGGGTCGTAATGTCAACGGTGCAAAGAGTTGGAGTACAAGTTCGAAAGTGTTCGAGTTCGAACCGCCGCGAAAGATCGTTTGGGCCTTGATGGTCGCGGGTATGCGCTGGTGCGATTGGGTTTGGCAGATTGAGCCAAGCAATGGGGGATCACTCGTGACTCATTCATGGATTGACCGTCGGGGTAAATTCGCCAACTGGCTCGGTGGCAGGGTCAGCAACGTTAAAGACCGCGGAGTTCACAACCGAATCAACATGCTCGCCACGCTCGAGGCCCTCGCAGTCGCTGCCGAAAAGTGACAAAGCCGACGGGTTGCCCCGTCGGCTTCATCTAATTCGAAATGACCTGGGTGTCGCCACCGTTTTCGTTCAGCGAGTTACTTTGAACAAGCTGTCTGTAAGTGTCCAGCCGATGTCTGACTCTGCAATTGCCGCCGTTGCAAATATGAACAACGCTCCGCCCGCCATCGAGATGTTTTTGAAGAACGCGATTGACTCATTTTGCTTGGTCTGGGGGTCTGCGGCCTTCCAGAAATCATGCATCATTAGCGCGATCAAGACCAGCAAGGCGGCCGATACGACCGCGCCAAGATCGGCGTAAATGCCGAGGGCGACCGAAAGGCCGCTTGCGACGAGCAAGACACCGGCCAAGAAGGTGGCGAGTTTTGGCTTCGGCACTTTCTTGAATGCGGAGTATCCGCTCATCGCCTCGGCCTTTGTGAAGTGGTTGATGCCGCTGGTGACGAGCATCAGGGCGAACATAATTCGCCCGATCAGCATTACTGAGTTCATAGTTGTCTCCTTAGTGATAGTGGTTCGGTAGTAAATCAGTTGACTACGCAACTATACATGATAATAGTTGACTACGCAACTATTTGCTTTATCATCAAATCGGCACAGCTTCGGCATGTGTAAGTGACGTGAGTGCGCCGCGGAACGCTTTGTCCAGGTCTGCGTTTGAGAGTGCCAGACTCGCAGCATCGAAATTCTGATGAAAGCTAGGGATCGAAAGACTTGCCTTAACGTCGTAACCAAAGAACTGACCAGACGCAACGGCAGTTTTCAGCACGTTGCCGCCTCCGCCCGGGCCAGCCGAGGTGGAGAACAGTACGGCGGGCTTGTCTTGGAAGATGCGCTTGTTAATGCGTGATGTCCAGTCGAAGAGGTTTTTGTAAGCCGCGGTGTAGTGGCCGTTGTGCTCGGCGAATGAGATCAATAGCGCGTCAGCAGCACCGATCCTGGCGAAGAAGTCGTGGGCCTGCGAGGGGATGCCGCTCTCGTTCTCGCGGTCGATGCTGAAGATCGGCATCTCGAAGTGGTTTAGGTCGATGACCTCGACGGCGGCGTCGTCGACCAGGCCATCGTGCAAAAGTCGAGCTGCGTAGTTCACGATTTGCTTGTTGATCGATTGCCGGCTCGTGCTGGCCGCGAACGCGAGGATCTTCATGTTGGCATCTCTTTCTATTTTCGACCACTTTCGTGGTTATAGGGGTTTCGGTAATGGATTAGTTGACTACGCAACTATATCCGAAAATAGTTTATTACGCAACTATTTATTTACATAGTAATTTGTGCAACTGGAAGCACCTTTCGGCTAATATTTAGGGATGGCCGCTACTAATTGGCTAAATCAGAGCGAGATGGACGCCTGGCTTGCCTTTATCAACACTTCTAGAAATCTGATGCGGGCTCTTGAGCGTGACCTTGAGCCATTTGGCCTGGATGGCGGCGATTACCAACTGTTGGCAATGCTTTCCGCCGCGCCAGATCAGCGACTTCGGATGTGTGAGCTAGCGGAGGAACTGCGCCTATCGCGCGGCGGTCTGACACGCAGAATGGATGGGGTGCTTAAGAAGAGGCTCGTCGTGCGTACCCAGGATAAGACCGACAAGCGAGTCGCTTATATCGAGATGTCGACCAAGGGCCGCGCGCTTCTAGATCGGGCGGCGCCCGTGCATGTGCAGGGAGTGCGCCGATTGATGATTGACCTTCTCTCGACCGGAGAGATTAGATCGATCGGCACAGCGTTTAGTAAAATCTCGACGCAGTTAGAGATCGAAAGAGACGCCGAAAGCTAATTTGTTTGGTTGAGTTTCGCGTAGCGCGGCTTAATAACGTCGTTGATCAGTTGCAGGCGCTCTTCGAACGGCGCGAATGCGCTCTTCATCGCATTCACCGTTAACCACTGAAAATCGCCGAGGTTCCAGTCGAAGGATTGCGCCAATTGGTCGAACTCGTTGGTCATCGAAGTTGCGCTCATCAGCCTATTATCGGTGTTCACTGTGACGCGAAAGCGCAGCCGCCGCAGCATGCCGATTGGGTGAGTGGCGATAGAGGAGCAGACACCCGTGTTTACATTTGATGTGGGGCACAGTTCAAGTGGGATGCGTCGGTCGCGCACAAAGTGGGCAAGGCGACCCAGTTTTTCGGCGCCGGCTTCGCCGGTGATGTCGTCAACGATGCGCACGCCGTGGCCGAGTCGCTCGGCGCCGCAGAACTGCAGTGCCTCCCAGATCGATGGTAGTCCGAATGCCTCACCGGCATGAATTGTGGTGTGAAAGTTTGAGCGCTGTACAAACTGAAACGCGTCGAGGTGTCGTGTCGGCGGAAATCCGGCCTCGGCACCGGCTATATCGAAGCCGACCACGCCTTCGTCGCGCCAGCGCACAGCGAGTTCGGCAATTTCTAAACTGCGGGCCGCAGTGCGCATCGCGCAACACAGCGCGTAAACCTTGAGGTTCGTGCCGGCAGAGCCGCGCTTCAAACCATCAAGTACGGCTCGCACGACCTCGTCAAGAGTCATCCCAGCTTCGGTGTGTAACTCGGGGGCAAACCGTACCTCGGCGTAAACGACACCATCGTCGGCGAGATCTTGCGCGCACTCGAACGCCACACGCTCGATAGCCTCGCGATGCTGCATGACCGCAACGGTGTGGGCAAAGGTTTCGAGGTACATGACCAAGTCATTGCGCTTGGCGCCGCGGTAAAACCACTTTTGCAAGTCTGCGACATCTGTGGTCGGGAGTTTTGTGTAGCCGTATTCGCTCGCAAGTTCTGTGACCGTCTTAGCGCGCAGGCCGCCGTCGAGGTGATCGTGCAGGAGAACCTTTGGCGCCTTTGCCAGGGTCTCGCGCGAAACTGCCATGCCGTAACTCTACGGCGCGCTCGTGCAATTGCATATTTACGGTTCGGTTATCGAATTCAGCGCGTCGATCAGCGTGTTCCATCCGAGCGTCGCGCACTTTATGCGTACAGGAAACTTGACGACACCTTGCAAAGCTACGAGATCGCCGAGATTTAGCGACTCGTCAACGGGCGTGGTGTCCGTCTCGTCACTAAGTGTCATCATGTGCTTGAAGCGGCGCACAACTTTGCGCACCTCTGCAATTGGTTTGCCCTTAACCGCGGTTGTCATCATTGACGCCGAACTCTGACTGATCGAGCAACCCGAGCCGTTGAAGCGAACGTCGGTGACAATGCCGTCCTCGACTTGTGCGAATACGCTTATCTCGTCGCCACATAAAGGGTTATGTCCGTCGGCGCGGGCCGCAGGTGGTTCGAGTTCGCCACGATTGCGAGGAGTGCGATAGTGGTCGAGAATTATTTCTCGGTAGAGATCTTCAAGGCCTGGCATGGTTGCTCCCTCGTTGCTATCTCAGAAGATATCTGATGCGCTGTCGAGAGCATCGGCAAGCGCATCCGCTTCTGAATGTGTGCTGTAGAGATAGAAGCTGGCGCGCACCGTGGCATTGGCGCCGATAATGCGCATCAACGGTTTGGCACAGTGGTGGCCCGCGCGCACGCAGACGTTTTGTTGGTCGAGCACTTGGCTTAGGTCGTGCGGGTGAATGCCACGAAAGGCGAAGCTGAATGTGGCGCCGCGGTGCTCTGGGTTGGTTGGTCCATAGATGGTGATGTCGTCGCCGAAACGACTTTTGAGCATATTAAGTACATACGAACTTAGATCAATCTCGTGTTGACGCACGTTGTTCATGCCGATCTTTTGCAGGTACTCGACAGCCGCGCCGAGGCCGATGACCTCTGCGATCGGCGGCGTGCCTGCCTCAAACTTGGCAGGCAGGCCCGCGGTGGTGAAGCCGTCGAGTCGAACATCTGAAATCATATTGCCGCCGCCCAAGAATGGGGGCATCGCATCGAGCAACTTTTCGCGTCCCCACAACATGCCAAGACCGGATGGTCCGCACATCTTGTGCGAACTGAAGGCCACGAAGTCGGCGCCCCACGCCTGCACGTCGGTGGCTTGGTGCGGCACCGACTGGCAGGCATCGACAATCGCGATCGCCCCGGCCTTGTGCGCGGCCGCGCACAGCGTCGCAACCGGCGTGATGGTGCCCAAGACGTTGGACATTGAGGTAAATGAGAAAACCTTGGCGTCCTGCAGCAACGTTTCGAGGTGGCTCAAATCGAGTTGGCCATCCGCCGTAAGTGGCACCCAGCGCAACTCAATGCCGCGCTCGGCGACGAGCATGTGCCACGGCACAATGTTGGCGTGGTGCTCCATATGGGTGAGCAACACAACGTCGCCGCGTTGCAAGTTGGCACGACCCCAACTCATGATCGCCAAGTTGAGAGCCTCCGTGGCGTTCTTGGTGAAAATGATCTCGTTTGCTTTTGGTGCATTGATGAACTT
>JBKJMC010000075.1:0-10356 GCA_046596615.1 Ilumatobacteraceae bacterium
GGCGGTATTCTCATCGATCAACTGTCCTGGCGTTGGATCTTCTACGTCAACGTTCCGATTGGCATTGCCGGGTTCGTCTTCGGCCTTTTGTACCTGCAAGAAAGCAAAGAACCGACCGCCGGCAGGTTCGACATCGCCGGTTTTGCACTCGCCGCGACTGGACTGGCAGGCATCTTGTACGGACTATCGCAAGCCCCAGACAAGGGTTGGACGTCGACCGCGGTACTCATCACGGGCGTCGGCGGATTGCTGCTGCTCGTCGCCACGGTCGTAGTCGAATTACGAATTGACCAGCCGATGCTGGCGTTGCGCCTCTACAAAGACCGAATGTTTCGCAACGCGAACATGGTCAACTCGCTTTCGTATGCGAGTTTCTCTGCCTTCTTGTTTCTACTGCCACAGTTTCTGCAATCACTGCTCGGTTATTCAGCGCTCAAATCCGGACTGACGACCTTTCCTCAGGCGATAGGCGTGATTATCGCAAGTCAGTTCGTGGGCAAGCTGTACCACACTGTCGGTCCGCGCCGGCTCGTTGCCTTCGGCTTGTTCTTCGTGTCGGTATCAAATATTCCGTTTATGTTCGTGACTCTTGGAGTCGATCAATGGAGTATTCGTGGGCTGATGTTCGTACGGGGACTCTCAATGGCGTTCGCCTTCGTGCCACTGCAGGCGGCCACCTATGCCGGCATCGCCAAGAGCGATACCGGGCGCGCGTCGGCAATCTTCTCAACCCAGCGTCAGGCTTCGGCCGCGATCGGAGTTGCAATTCTCTCGACGTTGTTGCTGACTCGATTGCATAATCTAAGCGGACCAAGTGGACCGACACCAGGTATCAGGCTCGCCGCATTTCACGCCGCATTCGCCGGAAGCATCGTAATTTCGCTTGTCGGTGCGATCTACGCTCTTGCGTTCATTCGCGATGTTGACGCCGCGGCGACTATGCACCCGCGACCAAAAAGGAAAGAGGCCGTCGTCTAACACACGACTATTCGAAAATTAGGCACCCGTCGTCGAGATCGGCGTTGGGCAATTCCTCCTTTTCTAGCCAGTAATCCTGGTTGTGCTTCCACTCTGATTTCGTGCCGCTTTTGGGCATCAGATGTTGACTGCGCATCAAATAGTTCGGATTAAAGTTCTCCGGATCCATCCAGCTTCCGATTTGCATCTCGGAGTCTTCGGGTCGCAGCGCAGGCGTAACCTTCCTCGCGCCCCTGGCTTGCATATTCTTAAACATCCGGCAGATGTAGTCACCAAGTAGATCTACTCGCAGAGTCCAACTGGCGCGAAAGTAGCCAAAGATCCATGCCATGTTTGGGACACCCGTGAACATCATGCCGCGATAGGTAATAGTGTCGGCGAAGTTGACAGGCTTACCGTCGACAACGAATGGAATCTCGCCGAGCACGCTGAGGTGAAAGCCCGTGGCGGTGATCACGATGTCGGCTTCAATTGTCGCGCCGGATTTCAACCGCACCCCGTTCTCGGTAAACCGCTCGATCTCATCCGTGACCATCGATGCCTTGCCTGATTTGATGGCCACGAATAGATCACCATCGGGCACAAACGCGAGGCGCTGCTGCCACGGGCGGTACTTGGGCGTAAAGTGTTTTTCGATGTCGTAGTCGGGCCCGAGCAGCGTACGAATGTTGTTCAGCAATTCCGCTTTCAAAAAGTCAGGTTGCTCGAACGCCAACTTAGTGACGGTCTGCTGATCGTGCAACACCTTGCGCCGCGTGATCTCGTGAATCCACTCTTCGTTGACCTTGAGCTCGCGCAAAGTGTCGGCCAATTCATTGGCATTTCGAGTGGTCCAAAAATAAGTTGGCGAACGCTGCAAAATAGTGATGTGTTCGCAGTCCGCGGCCATCGCGGGAACAATCGTCGCCGTGGTCGCCCCAGAGCCGATGACGAGAACCTTCTTGTTTTTGTAGTCAAGATCCTTTGGCCAAGTCTGCGGA
Organism: Ilumatobacteraceae bacterium; assembly: GCA_046596615.1. Classification (GTDB taxonomy): domain Bacteria; phylum Actinomycetota; class Acidimicrobiia; order Acidimicrobiales; family Ilumatobacteraceae; genus UBA3006. The sequence continues at coordinate 1,959 of JBKJMC010000075.1, forward strand.
TGCACGATTAGCCCCCTGTACATACTCATCCCTGGCCACTGCGGCATATAACCCTGCGCGTGTTTGTAATAACCCTGACACATCCACAGAAAATTAGTTGTGAACATTAACCGCTGATTTGTGTCAGTGCGTACAGCGTCAACCGTCCATAAATTTGTGGCGCTAGACCAACTCGCTTTAGTGATCTTGTGTTGGTAGCGAATGTGCCGATCAAGATTGTTCTCCTTGATCACCTCACCCATATACTTTTTGATCTCGGCGGCGCTGGCAATCGGGGCACTCGTCCACGGCTTAAACCTGTAACCAAATGTGTATAAGTCGCTATCCGATCGAATACCCGGATAGGTGTGCATGTGCCAGGTACCGCCAAACGTCTCGTAGGCCTCAAGAACCACGAACGACTTCTCTGGGCACTGAGTCTGCAAGTGATACGCAGATCCGATGCCAGAGATGCCCGCGCCTACGATCAGCACATCGAAGTGCTCAATATTTTCCACGCTCGTATCGTACGCATTCACCGTTAGTCATCTACCATTCGGAGGGTGAGTAGCTCGCCTGACGCGTACGCCAAGAACATCGGCCCGCATGGATTACTGATCTTCGACGGCGAGTGCGGCTTTTGTCGGCGTTGGGTTCGACACATGACATCATGGTTCGCGAAACATCCGACGCCGGTCGCCTGGCAACAGGCCAACCTTGGAGAACTTGGTCTTACCTCCGAGAGATGTAATGCTGCGGTGCAATTTGTTAGCGCCGATTTACGAATCTCGAGCGGATCTGACGCCGCCGCGCGGGTCTTGATCGTGGCGGGCTTGCCTTTCAATATCGCGGGGTTTATTTTGCTCGCACCAGGAATTCGTAAAATCGCTCAATGGGCATACCGCTGGGTCGCAAATAACCGCCGCCGCTTCAAGGGCGACCCGATTGCGCAATGACTGAGCACAATGAATTGGCAAAATGACTAACGCCGCAATCGGCGATCTCGCGCTGTTCGCCAACACCGTCGCCACATGCATGATGGTCGGGGTAATTTGGTTTGTCCAAGTCGTGCACTACCCCTTACTGTCGCAATACGGCGCCGCCCAGTCGACACAAGTTGCTCGCGAACATCAGCGCCGAACCGGCTGGGTGGTCGGTGCACCACTTGCGGTCGAGGGCATCAGCACATTGGTATTGCTCGCCGATCGACCTGCTGGCGTTGCTATCTATTTGCCGTGGGTCGGTGCAGCACTGCTCGCGGTCGCGCTGGGCAGCACGGTTTTGTTGTCGGTGCCGCTGCACTCCCGCATGGCGTCAGCACACGACGCAACGGTGGCGCGCAAACTCGTGCGCACGAACTGGCCCCGCACGATTGCCTGGTCGGCGCGTGCCATTGTTTGCGTCACCATGATTCTGCAGGCAAGTGCAACATGGCCTCTGTAGATCGCGGAAATTCGCTTTCGCCAGAGTGTGCCGTGCCAGTGCGCCGCGCGATAATGAAACAGGGCTGGTATGACCTCGCCTACATTCACTTTCGCTACGATGCCAATGAAGTTGCGGCCCTATTACCTCCGCAATTAGATGTGGACATTCACGATGGCTCAGCGTGGGTTGGTCTGGTCCCATTTTCGATGCGCGGAATCGGCTTGCCGCACCTGCCGTCGGTACCGTACTTGGGATCGTTCCCCGAGATCAACGTTCGAACCTACGTTGTTCATCGTGGCGTTCCCGGTGTGTGGTTTTTCTCTCTGGATATCAATAGGTTGCTGCCAACTGTTGTCGCGCGAACCACGTACAAGTTGCCGTACTGCTGGGGTTCGGCATCGCACAAATGCATCGGTGATCACCTAACAACCCGCGCGCAGCGACGGTGGCCCTCGCCGCGCGCGCATACCAAAATAGATATACGCATCGGCGAAGTAATTACCACACAGTCACCACTCGAGATTTTTCTTACCGCGCGTTGGGGTTTGTACTCGCGCGGCGGCCGCGACTCGATTCGTTACGCCCCCGTGCAGCACCCACGGTGGCCACTGCAGCGTGCCGAGTTACTAGAACTCGACGATTCGCTTATCACTGCCGCGGGCCTCAGCGCCCCAACCGGCGATCCGCACGTGATGTATTCGTCTGGCGTGCAGGTTCGCGTGGGACTACCGCGCCGAGCAACTGATTTATAAATTGAAATCATTAGGGAATTGAGTCGGGCACCGGCAAATGCCGGCCCCGCCTCAATTTCATAGATTAGGCGGCGCGATAGCCCTCGGCATCCGAGCGCGCGATTGCGATCGACATGATCATCAGGCCATAGCCTGCCTTGGCCAGAACGTCGGCGATGGAGTATCCGACCTGGATGGTTGTCGCTGCTTGGGCTGCATCGAGACCAACCTGCTTTGCAAGCCAACTCTTCTCGTCACCAAGCAGATACGCAATCGGGTACACAAGCCAAAGTGCTACGAGTACATAGCGGACGCGATTGAGCTTCATTCCGATTTCACCTGGCTGCGACTTGAGTGCTTTGCCAACCGAGCCAGCGAACAACTCGTAGAGAACGTAAACAAGAAACAGGAACGAGATGATGAACCAGATGTTGCGCTGGCTGCTGCCATGCTCCGCGATCTCGCCTGGGTAGCCGGTTGCGATCATCAGGAGCGCGGCAACGATGAGTCGCGGCGTAACCTTTTTGGCGACATCTTTGGCCAATCCGGCGACTACGACCAACTCTGCCAGCAAGAGCGGCACGGTGAGCAGCCAGTCCGCGTAGCGGTAGCCGTCGTTCCAAGTGCCGTTGGAGAAGTTCGTGAAAATCCTCCAGTAGTGATACGCGGCGATACCGCAAATCATCGCCGACATTGTGACTGCGTTGCGATACGCAGGGGACACGCGGTTGCGTGATACTAAAAAGTAGACAAACGAGATTCCAAGTGCTGCCGTGGCAAATGAAAACGCGTTGTAAACCAGGTCATGATTGCTGACTACCAATTCAGTCATTTTTTCCATGCTGTTAAATTCCTCCAACTCAAGTCATTGTTGCACTTTGGGACCGCCGAATTGTCCCAGCGCTAGTGTGCACTAAATAGCGCGATTTAGCCAACTAGTGCGGCAAAGAAGGTCCTACTACTTGCTCGTTCAACTATTTCAAGTCGAGCATGCCAGGACTATTCGATGCGCAGGCCCGAAATCGCGCGGCTGATCACCAGTTGTTGAATCTCTGAGGTACCCTCGAAAATGGTGTGAATTTTGGCATCACGGTGCCAGCGCTCTACGGGGTATTCGCGTGTGTACCCGTAGCCACCCAAGATTTGAATGGCGTCTTCCGTTACGCGCACCGCTGTTTCCGACGCGAAGTACTTGCTCATCGAGCCTTCGGCGTTTTTGAAGCCACCGTTCTTGGAGAGCCACGCGGCGCGCCAGATCAACAGTCGCGACGCATCAATTTCGGTGGCCATGTTGGCGAGCTTGAAGGCAATCGCCTGGTTCATGATGATCGCCCGGCCGAACGCCTTGCGCTCCTTGGCGTAATCGAGCGCAAACTCGTATGCCGCGCGTGCCACGCCGAGCGCCTGCGCGCCGACTGCCGGGCGCGTCGCCTCGAATGTGGCCATCGCTGGCTGCTTGCCGCTCGACGTATTCTCGCGGGCACGCGCCAACTTGGCATCCAGTTTTTCCTTGCCGCCGAGCAGGCATCTGCCCGGCACGCGCACATCTTCGAGAACAACTTCAGCAGTGTGGCTGGCGCGGATCCCGTGTTTTTGATACTTCTGCCCCATCGACAAACCCTTTGTGTTTGGCGGAATGATGAAACTCGCCTGACCGCGACCCTTGAGCTCTGGCTCGACAGCGGCGACGACGACGTGAATATTGGCGATGCCACCGTTGGTGATCCACGCCTTCGTTCCGTTCAGCACCCACTCGTCGGTGGCTTGGTCGTAGACCGCGCGGGTGCGCAAACTTGAAACGTCGCTGCCCGCGTCTGGTTCGCTGACGCAAAAAGCGCCTAACTTGACATCATCGGGAGTGCCGTAGCACTGCGGCACCCACTCGATCATCTGCTCCGTGGTGCCATTGCCGGCAATCCCAGCGGCGGCGAGGCCGGAACCCATGATCGCCATGCCGATGCCGGCGTCGCCCCAAAATATTTCTTCGATCGCAACTGGAAGAGTGAGGCCCGTCGGATCGCCCATCGAGTTCATGATGAAGTCGAGGCCGTACAAACCGATCTTGGCGGCTTCTTGCACGATCGGCCAAGGAAACTCTTCGCGCTCGTCCCACTCGTGCGCCGCGGGACGAATCACGTCGACTGCGAACTTGTGGATCCAATCCTTGATCTGAAGTTGGTCATCGTTAAGGGAAAGGGAGAATTCGGCCATCCCGACAAGTTACCCTGCGGTAGGCCGTGTTGCTATTTTGGGCCGACGGGCAGTTGCAAAATGGCAGGGGCGATGGTTTCGAAAATCAATATTGCGCCCGGTCGATAGCCGTGGACGCCGTCCCAGCGGTACGACGTATTCGAGGCAATCGTCTTGTCGGTGCACCACTGCTTCGGGCCGCCGACAAAGTAGACGTCGTCTCCGTCGGGGAACGCGATCGCGCGCATCAGGTCGTTGAGATGCCCAGTGCGGGCGTCATCGGCGCGTTGCGGCAGAGCCGGCACCGGGCCGCCAGCCGAATCGATCGGGCGCATGCACGCGACTTCGAGCAACGCCACCGTCGCCCCTGTTTTTCGCAGCGCCGCGATGCCGCGGCTGAGCTGCGTCGTAAAAAACGTGTCGGCGGGTGCGGTGCCGAGCTTGAAGGTGAATCCATTGACCTGCACATCAAGAACTTCCCACGCGCCGATCACGACGAGGGCGACATCTGCCTTGGACTTGGTTGCCGAACCCGCCCACTGTTTTTCAAAGCCAACACAGTGCACAAAGTTACGACGAAACTTGCCACTGCTGCCTCCGATGCCAACGCCGCGGTCGTACACGCCGCAGCCATCGATTGAGCCATCGCTGATCGTGAATGTTTTTTCGATTCCAGACGGTTTGTTAACCGCAAGCGCGTGGGCTTGCGAGTCGCCGACGATCACGAGCCTGCGCGGAAGTTTGGCGATCGTCGTAGTCGTGGCGAATTGCGGGGCTGGCGCAATCGTCGCTGCGGTCGAGACGGTCGTCGGCACGACAAAGGCAAGATCTTGATTTCCCGTGTCGACACTCAGGTCGATCGCCTGAATGCCGGAGATGCGCACGCTCGTGACAGCGATCGCGGCGATTACCACCAGCGTCGCCGCAATTACCGGAAGTCGCCGCATGGCAGACAATTGTGCACGATTTCGCCACATCTTGCCAAGTGCTCCCCTTCGCGCCGGCTGCTCGATGAATACATACGAGATCTCATTCACGGCAACAGTTACCGCCATCGCCACGGCGAGTGAGTCGACAGAATCACGGGCGCCGAACAACACGAAGATCGGCCAATGCCAGAGGTACAAACCGTACGAGCGGCGGCCGACCTCGACGATAAACGGAATCGAGAGGACGCGCTTGAGAAAGGTCGGCGTGGGGTGCACGACAACGCCGATCAAAACACACGAGGCAATCGTCGCCGCGGCGAGGCCTCCGCGGTACAGGCGCGCGTCGACAACGCCGATAATTGCTGTCACCAAACCGAGCGTCGCGATCGCGGTCAACGACGCCGCCTCGGCAGCGAAGCGAACAACACCGCGAAACGGATTTGCCGAAAACGGGCGCCAGAAAAATGCAAGCCCGGCGCCGCAGAGCAAACCCGTCGAGCGCGTCAGCGTGCTCAGGTACAAGAAGTTCGTGCGCGTCTCGTCGTCGACACGGTACGCCAGCGCTGTGCCAGCCATGATCGCGATCGCCAGCATCACAACAACAGAACCCGATATCCGCGGTCGCAGTTTCTTGCGATTCAGGACCACGCCAAAGACGATCGGCCACAACAAGTACCACTGCTCTTCGACGCTAAGCGACCATAGATGGCGCAAGATAGGTGGGTGTGAAGGCGCAAAGTACGGAACCGTGACAAAAAATATTTGCCACCAGTTAGAAAAATAGAGCAGTGCAGCTGCGATATCGCGACGAAACGCCGGCGCGAACTCTGGCTTGACGAAAGCCACAGCAATCGCGGTCGCCAGCAACATCGCGCCAAGCGCAGGCAGCAGTCGCCGAGCGCGGCGCACCCAGAATTGCCGGAGGCCGATCTTGCCGGTGCGGACGCGCTCGCCGATCAGCAACGCCGTGATCAAGTATCCGCTGACGACAAAGAAGATCTCGACGCCGATAAACCCACCGGGCAGCCACGCCAGGTTGGCGTGATAAAAAATCACCGCGATCACGCTTAGCGCGCGCAGTCCGTCGAGCGCGGGCTGGTAACCCATCGGCCGTTGTTCTATGGTCACAACCTTCGGCGCGCAACGAGAACCGCGGCCACGCACAACATTGCACCGAGCGTGTACGGTGCGCCGATGCCGATGCCGTCAAAGGCCAAACCCGCGAGCGGCGGGCCGACAACGCGCGCGAGCGCAGACGCCGACTGTTGCAAACCAAGAATCTCGCCCCGACGATTTTCGTCGGCGCTGTTGGCAACTAGTGCTGTTAACGAAGGCGCGGCGATGCCAGCGCCGATCACCATAAGCACGAGAGAAAATCCGAGCGCCAGCCAAATCGTTGATGCACCGAGCGCAAGCAACCCCGCCGCCACCAATGATTGACCGACGACGACGAGGCGGGCCGAACCAAAGCGCCTTGTTAGCGGCGCGATCAAGGCCCCCTGCACGCCAGACATCAACACGCCGACTGCAAGAAACACGAGCGCAGTCGATCCTTCTGTGAGGTCGAAGCGACGGCCGCCGAAGAGCGAGAACGTTGCTTCGAAACCGGCGAAAGGAACCGTGGCGAGAAAACCAATCACGACGTATTGCGAGACCTTGCGGGAAGACCTTTGCGGTCGAGCTCGCGGCGCGAGGCGTTGCTCGACAGAACGCGTTTCTGGAAGGCGGATAATTGCCGCTCCGGCGTTGATGAGAGCGAGAACTCCGGCAAGATAGAACGGCACATGCGGGCCGCCGAGAGATGCGAGGCCGCCGAGTGCCGGCCCGACTACGAAGCCGACGCCGAACGCCATGCTGAGTAGCCCGAGCATGCGCGCGCGTTGCTCGGGCTCGGCGATGTCGGTCACCGCGCCCTGGGCGACAGAGATGCTCGCGCCGGAAGCGCCGTCGATTAGTCGGCCCGCGAACAATACCCACAGCGCGCCGGCAGCGCCGGTGATGAAACTGCCGAGCGCGCTGCCGAGCAGCGAGATGATCAGCACGGGCTTGCGTCCGATGCGATCGGACCAGCGCCCGAGAATCGGCGCGAACAACATCTGCATCAGCGAAAACGAGGCGAACAGCAGGCCGACCTGAAAGCCATTCGCGCCGTAGCGGTCCGCGTAGCGACCGAGTATCGGGGCGACGATGCCGAATCCAACCATGTCGAGCGCGACCGTCGACCAAATCACCCAGAAACCGCGGGGTAACGGTTGGCGAAGTTTGGCTTCACTCATATGTATAAATACTTCGAAATCACCCGCGACGGACGCGGGTGCCCAGTTTGGTTGTCTCTACGAGATATCCGGCGGCCTGCAACTCGTTGCGAATCGCGTCGGCCGCGGCAAAGTCTTTGGCGACGCGAGCTAGATCGAGCGCGGCCGCTTGCGCGATTATTGCGGAGTCGACTTCATTGTTCACGCGCAAGATGAGCCCAAGCGCCGAACACATTTCGATCGCGGCGGCCCCAAGGGCGGCGGCGCGGATCGTGTCGTTGCCGTCGAGCGCGGTATTCGCCATCCGCACTGTGTCGAAGATGTGCGCGGTGGCGACCGGCGTGTCGAGATCGTTGTCCATCAATTGGCGAAATTTCGCTAGCGCCAAGGCGTCGGCCGATTGCGGCGCGAGGTGCGAGATGCGTGCGGCAAACGCGTCGAGGCCCACAACAGAATTGACCGCCGCATCGATGTTGTCCTGGCCAATCTTTATAGGCGAGCGATAGTGCGTCTGCAACAGCAGCATGCGATAAGCGCGCGGGTCGTAGTGCTCAACGAGGTCAAGCAGGTTGGAAACGTTGCCGATGCTTTTCGACATCTTCGTGCCCTCGGCGTCGACGATGAAATTGTGGTGCATCCAATGCCGCGCGAAATCCTTGCCTAACGCGACTGCCTGCGCGCGCTCGTTCTCGTGGTGCGGGAAACACAGATCCATTCCGCCGCAGTGCAAGTCGAAACCCTCGCCGAGTAGAGCCAGACTCATTACGACACACTCGCTGTGCCAGCCCGGACGACCCGCGCCCCACGGCGCCGGCCACGACGGCTCGTCTGGTTTAGAAAATTTCCATAGCGCGAAGTCGGCGGAGTTGCGCTTCTCGGCGGCGCCCAC
>JBKJMC010000067.1:0-5481 GCA_046596615.1 Ilumatobacteraceae bacterium
GGTCTGGTGCAAGCCCGTGTAGATGACCTCAAAGCCGTGATCACGCAGGGCGCGCGTAATGGTTTTGGCGCCCCGATCATGACCGTCAAGGCCGGGCTTGGCGACGACAACTCGGTAAGTGCGATTCACGAATATATAACCCTACGCCCTTTGGTCATCACGTTTCCAACCGGCAACGATGTGCCCGCGCGAGTGCGTTCTCGAACGCATTTTAGGCCACACTTGAGAGGTGGCAGAACGGCTTCGCTCCCCCTTGGCGCGCGCAGTGCTGCCGATAATCGGCGGGGTCGCCTTCTTCGCCGCTCTATTTGGCATCACCTGGTTGGTTGCATCGTCAGTGACCGATCACGCTGCGACGGTGCAGAACTTAGGTCGACGCACATTCGTGGTCGGACGTGTTAGTGACATCGCAAAATCTGTCGCCGCGAATGGGCCGGTGCTGTACCCAGACCTACGGGATTCGAGTGGCACTAGGTCAATCGTGATTGATCACACGGGCAACGATGACGCTCTCGGCTGGCAGGTCTACTATGCATTCCCCGCAGATAGAAACGCCCAGTGTTTAGTCACTCAGGTTGAGAAAAGTCGCATGTTTGCCGATTGCGAAGGGCGCTCGATCACAGTCGATCAACTCAAGTTGCCGGACGATGTTCGACCAATAGTCGAAAACAAAACCACACTATTGATAGATATGCGAGCGGCGGCGCCGTGATTACGATCTCCGCCCTGATTACGATCTCCGCCGTTACCGGAAATTTTTAGCGTAGAACCTTTCTTAATGGCGCCCACGAAAGCGACAAATGTTTGGTGCCGACGCCGCTAAAGCGGACCGACGCTTCGGCCTTCTCGCCCTGACCGCGAATATCAATGATTATGCCCTCGCCGAAAGTCGGATGCACCACGTCGTCGCCGATTCGTAGGCCGTGCTCGGTTGGTTGCTGCTCAGCCGAAGAAACGGCGACTTCTTGAGGGCGAAGAAAACTTGAAGTTGATTGCAAAGCACGATCGGCACGAGGTCGAAAACTTGATCGCCCCGAGTCGGCACCCGAGTCTGAGCTGCCCTCACGTTCAATGAGTTCTTCGGGGATCTCATCGAGAAAACGAGAAGGTGGGTTGTATTGCGTACCACCATATAAATTGCGGCTCCAGGCGTGACTGACCATCAGTTGCTCTTGCGCGCGAGTAATGCCGACATAGGCGAGGCGGCGTTCTTCTTCGAGTTCGACCATGTCGTTAAGGGCACGGTTGTGCGGGAAGATCCCCTCTTCCATGCCAACGATAAAGACGACCGGAAACTCGAGACCCTTTGCGGCGTGCATTGTCATCAAGGTGATGTGATTTTCTGAATCGATTTGGTCGGTATCAGCAACGAGCGCGATCTGCTCGAGAAACTCGTCGACGTGAGTGAACTCGCTGGCAACACCAATTAGTTCGCCAACGTTTTCGCGCCGGCCATCGGATTCGATGGACCCTTCTGCGTCCAACTCTTTTAGGTAACCGCTAGATTCGAGTGCATGGCGCAGCACAGGTCCGGGACCCTGGCCGAGCATTGCTGAAAGTTCGTCAATGAGCGTTACAAAACTGGCAAGACCCCGCCCAGCCACGGCGCCGACGCCGGCTTCCGCGGCACGGCGCATCGCGATTGAAAAACTGATGCCCATCTCGGCCGCGTAGGCGTCGAGTTTTCCGATACTCGTGTCTCCGATGCCGCGCTTGGGCACGTTGATAATGCGTTTGAGACTGATCTCATCGTTGGGATTGGCGGCGCAACGCAAATACGCCATCGCGTCCTTGACCTCGCGGCGATCGTAAAAGCGGGTGCCACCGATGATCTTGTATGGCAGGCCGGCGTAAACCAAAGACTCTTCGATTACTCGACTTTGAGCGTTTGTTCGGTAGAACACGGCGAGTTCGCTCCAGAGGCGGTGGTCGTCATCGTGTCGCTGCTTGAGTTGCGAGACAACCCACTTCGACTCGTCGTGCTCGTCGTTGGCGAAATAGCGAACAATCTTGGCGCCCGCGCCCTTGTCCGTCCAGAGATCCTTGGGCTTGCGATCGATGTTGTTAGTAATTACCGCGTTTGCGGCATCGAGGATGACCTGCGTGCTGCGGTAGTTCTGCGCCAGCACGACTGTGGTCACCTCGGGAAACGCGTTCTCGAACTCCATGATGTTGCGAAAGTCGGCGCCACGGAAACGATAGACCGATTGATCGGTGTCGCCCACAACGCAAACGTTGTGATGCTTTGCCCCAAGCATCAGAACAATTTGGTTTTGGGCCATATTCGTGTCTTGGTATTCGTCGATCAGAATGTGCGCGAAGCGCTTCTGATAAGACTCGAGCGCTTCGGGGTGCTGACGAAATAGCCGCACAGTATTCGTTAACAGGTCGTCGAAATCCATCGCCCCCGCATTCTCGAGCCGTTTTTGATACTCGCGATAGACGAGCGCGTATTTCTCGTCGAAGGTGCTGTCTGGGTCGTTGTTAGCGTCGTGTGGCGTGACGAGTTCGTTCTTCCACAAACTGATGCGCGCCTGCACTGCCCTGGCCGTGAAGCGCTTCGGGTCAAGACCCATGTCGCGAATGACGTATCCGATCAGTCGCTGTGAGTCTGATTGATCGTAAATCGAAAACGCCTTCGGGTAGCCGAGAAGATCGGCCTGTGCCCGCAAGATGCGAACGCAGGCCGAGTGAAAGGTGCTGACCCACATTTGGTTGGCGACCGGGCCGACCAGCGCAGCCACCCGATCGCGCATTTCTTTGGCGGCCTTGTTAGTAAACGTGATCGCTAAAATGTGCATCGGGTGTGTGCCCTGCGAAATCAAATAGGCGATGCGCTGCGTAAGTACCCGAGTTTTACCTGACCCAGCGCCAGCGATTACGAGCAGCGGCCCACTTGGGTGAAGCACCGCGTCTTGTTGATCTGGATTGAGACCAGAGACATCGAAAGTCGGGTGAATCGAACCCTGCGTCACAACTTAAGCGCGCTGAACAATGCGCACTGGCAATTTGCGTGGCCCGCGCACCTGACCGAGGCTCCAGGTGACTGCGCTCGGGTCGGAGAGTTCAAATTGCGGAAACCTGCTGATAAATACCTCAACTGCGATGCGCAACTCGAGGCGGGCCAGGTTCGATCCCAAGCAGCGGTGAATGCCCAACCCGAAGGCGACGTGGCGATTTTGCTCGCGATCGATAATCACCTTGTCCGCATCAGGAAACACTTCGGGGTCTCGGTTGGCGGCAGGAAACGGCAACAGCACCGAATCGCCACGCTTCACCGGGCATTCACCAATCCGCGAATCTTGGCTGACGATGCGCGCCATTGTGACCGGAGCATAGGCGCGAAGCAATTCTTCGATTGCGGTTGGCAAAAGTTCGGGCTCGTTGACCATGCGCGCCAAATCGGATGGATGCTGGGCGAGGTGCCAAAGTGAAGAACCAATCGCGCTCCAGGTGGTGTCGATACCCGCAACCATGAGCAGAATAATCGTGCCGACGACATGCATGTTCGAAAGTGGCTGGTCGTATATTTTGGCGTTGAGCAAAAACCCAATGAGGTCGTCCTTTGGATTCTCGATATGGTCTTGCACGTGCATTAACAAGTATTGTTCGAGCTTCTGAAATCCATCTTCACGTGCGCCGAACTCGGCGCCGATTTCTTCGAGTACTAGATGTACGGTGTCGCGGAAGTAGTCGCTGTCTTCGACGGGCAGACCTAGCATGCGCGCGATCACGTACACCGGAATATTCTGGGCGTAGTCAATCGCCGCATCAATAGTTGGGGCGTCGACCATGTTGTCGACGAGTTGATTGCATAGGCGGCGAATTTCTGGCTCCCATTCGGCAATTACATGGGGGCTGAAGGCAGGCAACAGCAAGCGGCGAGCATCGGCGTGAAACGGTGGGTCTGAAGTTATCGGTGGCGCGCCTCCGATCGGCGCCGTCGACTGCCACTCTTCGCGCGGCGGACGATTTGAGAGCACGGCCCCCTCGGAAGAGAAATGATCTGTGTCGCGGGCGATTGCCGCAACATCTTCGTGGCGCACTGGCAACCACGCCCCCGCATAACGCTCGGTGTGCGCAACCGGGCACGTTTCGCGAAGTTCGTTCCAGATTTGGTGGGCATTGGCGTTGTAGGCCGGGTCGGCATGATCGAAGTCTGTTGCCCAGTCTGAGACCGGTGGCACGGACGAGTTCGTCGGGCGGCGGGCGGTGTCTGTCATCACTAAATCTTACCCACCGGTAGAGCAGACTTTCGGGTCGTGGCAGCGCCAAAAATTTCCAGGCAACAGGAAGTAAAATTCGTGATTCTTCTTCCGCCGTCGGAGGGCAAAGCCGAGCACGGCAATCCGCACACGAAGTGGAAGTCGACATCCGGACAGTTTGGCAAACAATTATTTTGTGCTAGGGATGAATTGATCGAGGCATTGAACAAAGTCGGCGGGGGAAGCGCCGCGATCCTTGGAGTGAAAGGCGCACTCCTCGACCGCGCCACGAACGCCAACAGATCCATAATTGGCTCGCCGACCCTGCCCGCCTTCGAACGGTATACGGGAGTCGTGTGGAAACATATCAATCTCGAGTCGATGACATTGCCGCAGCGCACCAAGGCCCTTGAGCACATCATCGTGATCTCTGGATTGCTCGGCGCCGTCGGTGGCGCCGACCCGGTGCCCGAATATCGACTAAGGATGGGTGCCCGCCTAGCCCCGATGGGAACGCTCTCACGTTGGTGGCGAGTGCCACTATCGGCCGCACTGAACAATCGATTCAGCGGAAACGTAGTGGTCGATTTGCTGCCGCACGTGCACCGAGCCGTGTACGCCCCAGACTTAGAGATGCCCGGCGATTACCTGCGGGTCGCGATCGACGAAAGAAACGGCAAGTCTGGCGGCCATGACGCCAAGGCGGCTAAGGGGCGTCTTGCCCGCCATATTTTGGATACTTGCGCAGCGGGGATCAACCCGCGTGACGCGCTAAAGACCTTTCGCGATCCGCGGTTCCACATCTCGCTAGAGACATGACAATTACGGTCTTGCGGGAGACAGGAAAATTGCGGCCAAGCTTGGCTGGCTAGTGTCGCCATATGGAAATGCACGCGGCAACGGTGTGGGAGGCGATCAGCGATGTCGTCGGCGACGCGCCAGCAATAAGTTGTGGCGACACGCACCGAACCTGGGGCGAGTACGAAAACAGGGCCGCGCGCCTAGCGGCGTCATTTGTGCAAGCAGGCCTCAAGCCCGACAGCAAGATCGGAATTTTCCTGTACAACTCAAACGAGTACCTTGAGACACAATTTGCCGGTTTCAAGATGCGCGGCGTGCCGATCAATGTCAATTATCGGTATTTAGACGACGAACTTTTGTACCTGCTCGAAAATGCCGACGCAGAGGCTCTCGTCTTTCACTCGAGCCTTGGCGATCGCGTCGCGCGAATCGCGCATCGCCTGCCAAAAATACGCTTACTGATTCAGGTCAGAGA
>JBKJMC010000165.1:0-6807 GCA_046596615.1 Ilumatobacteraceae bacterium
CAGGCCCAGGCCAATCCACGCGGCCGACTCGATCGCCGCCTCGCGCACCCCAACGACATGTGCCTTGCGGTGGATGACGAGGATGTCAAACAGCAACAGCGCGGAGATCACGCCGAGCAACATCGGCCAGCCCCACGACGGGACGGTTATATCTACGAAATTTTTATTTTTTTCAGCCGCTAATAAGAGCATCTAACTGCTTTCTCTCGATCCGTGGGAAACGGCGAAACGAAACTATTTCGTTTCTGTTTTACTTCCCCCGATGATCGCTTGCGCTGCCGCAAGTCGGGCTATCGGAATACGATAGGGCGAACAGCTGACGTAGTCAAGTCCGGCACGATAAAAAAAGGCGATCGACTCTGGGTCGCCGCCGTGTTCGCCGCACACGCCAAGTTTCAGGCCGCGCTTGGCCTTGCGGCCGCGCTTGGCGGCGATCTCAACGAGTTCGCCGACGCCGACTTGGTCGATCGTCTCGAATGGATTTCGTTTGAGCAGACCGGCCTCGAGATACGCCGGCATCATCCGACTCTCGACGTCGTCGCGGCTGAAGCCGAAAGTCATCTGCGTGAGGTCGTTCGTGCCGAAACTAAAGAAGTCTGAAACTTCGGCCATCTCGCCAGCTACTAGCGCGGCGCGCGGTGTCTCGATCATCGTGCCGATCGTAACTTTTGGCCGCTTCGATTTCTTTTTTGATTTCGTTTTTGATTTGGACTTCGGCTTGCGATCGTGCTCGAGCAAAACCCCTTCGACCCACGAGCGAGCAAGCGCAAGTTCGTCGCGTGTGACCGTGAGCGGAATCATTACTTCGACGACAGGGTCGTAACCCTCTGTCGACACTTGGTCTGCGGCTTCAAGTAACGCGCGCACCTGCATCGCGTACAGTCCTGGCTTGACCACGCCGAGGCGCACGCCGCGGGTGCCGAGCATCGGGTTTACTTCGGCCCAAGCGTGGGCGGCGGCGATCAACTTAGTTTCCTCGGCGCTTAGACCGACCGTCGCCTTCTTGATCTCGAGTTCATCGACCCGCGGCAAAAACTCGTGAAGCGGCGGGTCGAGTAGACGAACCGTCACGGGCAGACCAGACATCGCCCGCAAGATCTCGGCGAAGTCTTTCTTTTGGGCGACTCGCAACTCTTCGAGCGCGACCGCTTCCTCGGCGGGCGTGTCGGCCAAGATCATGCGGCGCACAATTGGCAGTCGATCTGGCGCCAAGAACATGTGTTCCGTGCGGCACAGGCCGATTCCCTCTGCCCCGTACTCTCGGGCCTTGGTCGCGTCTTCGCCAGTATCGGCGTTGGCGCGCACTTTCATCTTGCCCTTGCGAATCTCATCGGCCCACTTGAGGATCGTAAAGAACTCGCTCGGCGGCTCGGCGGCGGTAAGCGCCATCTCGCCGACCATGATCTCGCCAGTAGCGCCGTCGAGAGATATTGCGTCGCCCTGGTTGACTATCGTGGCGCCGACCGAAAACTTGTTGCCATCGATGTGCACGGCGTCGGCGCCGACGATTGCTGGCGTACCCCACCCGCGAGCGACGACGGCGGCGTGACTGACGAGGCCGCCACGGCTGGTGAGAATGCCCTTGGCGACCATCATGCCGTGCACGTCTTCCGGGCTGGTCTCGTTGCGCACCAAGATTACTGCCTCGCCGCGCGCCGCGGCTTCGACGGCATCGTCTGCGGTGAAATAGACGCGACCGACGGCAGCGCCCGGCGAAGCGGCGAGACCCTTGGCCAGCGCTCTGACCTTATTTTTAAACTGTGGGTGCAACACCTGATCCAGATGCTCGGCGCTCGAACGCATCAGTGCCTCGCGCTTTGAAATCTTCCAAGCCGCCTTGCCCTTGCCGGTCGGCGAAGTCATGTCGACGGCCATTTTCAAGGCCGCCGCGCCCGTACGTTTGCCAACTCGAGTCTGCAACATCCACAACTTGCCCTGATCGATGGTGAACTCGGTATCGCACATGTCGGTGTAGTGGCGCTCGAGGCGCTCAAAAATCACCATCAGCTCGGCGTGGACCTTTGGAAAATGGCGCTTCATCGCGTTGAGATCTTCGGTGTTACGAATGCCCGCGACGACGTCTTCGCCCTGGGCGTTGACGAGAAAATCGCCGTACGGCTTGTTCTCGCCCGTGGCGGCGTTGCGCGTGAACCCGACTCCGGTGCCAGAGTTGCTGTCGCGGTTGCCAAACACCATTGCCTGCACATTGACCGCGGTGCCGAGATCGTGACTGATCTTCTCGCGCACGCGGTACGCAATCGCGCGGGCGCCATTCCAAGATCTGAATACGGCCTCGACCGCGCCACGCAGTTGCTTTGCTGGCTCTTGAGGAAACTCACGACCGATTTCGGTCTTGACGACGCGCTTGTAGGTCTCGCACAGCGACTTTAAGGCGGCGGCAGAAAGATCCGCATCGTTCGTGATACCCGCCAACTTCTTGGCCTCCTCGAACGGATGCTCGAACTTGGCGCCATCGATGCCGAGCACGATCCGGCCGTACATCGAGATGAAACGGCGATACGAGTCGTACGCAAAGCGCGCGTCGTTGGTGCTCTTGGCTAGACCCTCGACACTGCGGTCGTTGAGCCCCAGGTTCAAAACCGTGTCCATCATGCCCGGCATCGAAAACTTGGCGCCCGAACGAACCGAGACCAGCAGCGGCGAATCTGGGTCGCCGAGGCGGGACTTCATCTTGCGCTCGAGAGTGCTCACCTGCGCGGCGAGTTCTTTGTCAAGACCCTTCGGCCAACCGCCGTGCATGTAGTCGCGACAGGCGTCGGTCGTCACCGTAAAGCCGTGCGGAACCGGCAGCTTCAACACGCTCATCATCTCGGCCAAGTTGGCGCCCTTGCCGCCAAGCAAATCTTTCATGCTCATCGGCGACTTGCGGTGCTTGTGGTCAAAGGCGTAGATGTATGTCATGCATTCAGTTTAGGGGCTCGACCCCTTGCGGGGACCGTGTGTTAGCGAGTTACAACCGCGAGATATCCGTGCCGCGCTTGATCAGCGCCAGACCTAACAAGCCCGCCACCGATGTATACGTGCCGACCGCGGCGCCATCGAGTACTACCGCGTCGCCAGGCAGCGTTTGCGGCGTGGCGGTTATCACATGCAGCGAACGTGGTGCTCTCGTGCCGCGGCTATCCATGCGCTCGACGAGTTCTTGGCCCGGATAGCAGCCCTTTGTGAAACTCACGGCGTAATCAGTAATGCCCGTCTCTCCTGGAATCATCTCGGTCGTGATGTCGACGCCCATCAGCGGCCACGCGCTGGCGATGCGGACCGATTCGAATTGCAGATCTGTGCCCGCCTCTATTTCCTCCAGCGGCGCAGAATCGAATACGTCCCACGCCGAGCCGTCGCCACGCCACGCCACTACCGCTTCGGCACTCGGGCTCGCCGTGCAGTTGCGATAGCTAAAACAAGAAGTTTGCACAAAATTAATCTCGGCCTTGACCCGAATCTTGAAACGCTGCAGGCGCTTGACCACGGCGTCACCGTAGCCAGACTCGCAGTCGAGAGCGAATGAATCTTCGGCAATGTTGCGAACGCGTACCAGCGCATCGAGCTTGCCCGTCGGCTGCAAGATAAACGATGCGCGAGCCTCGCCAACCTTCATTGACGTAATTTCCTGGCTCAATTGCGAGTGCAGGAAAGATCTGGCATCGGCGCCAACTACAGTGACTAAGTCGCGGTCGCGATGCACCCAAAAACTAGCCACGAGAGTTCTTCAACTGCGTCATCTTGCGCGCGGCGGGAATGGCGGCGAGTAGCGCCGCGGCCTTGTTGTGGCACTCGAGGTCTTCGTCGGCCGGATCGCTGTCGGCGACAATTCCCGCCCCAGCCTGCAACGAGGCGGTGGTCGGCCCGACGAACATCGTGCGAATCGCGATCGCCGTGTCAAGGTTGCCCGAAAAATCAACATAACCGACGACGCCGGCATACGGCCCGCGCTTAACGGGCTCGAGTTCGTCAATGATCTCCATCGCCCGCACCTTTGGCGCACCACTGACTGTGCCGGCCGGCAGGGTCGCGCGCAAAACATCGATTGGACCGAGACCCTCCTTAAGTGTTCCTGAAACCTGCGAGGTCAGGTGCATCACGTGGCTGTAACGCTCGAGCGTCATCAACTCATCGACATTCATGCTGCCGAATTGGGCAACGCGCCCGACGTCGTTGCGCGCCAAATCGACGAGCATGATGTGTTCGGCGACTTCTTTAGGGTTCTCGCGCAACTCGCCGGCCAGTCGACGGTCGTGATCGTCGTCGCGTCCGCGCTTGCGAGTGCCGGCGATCGGGCGACTGACGACTTTGCCGTTGAGCAACTGCACCATCGGCTCGGGTGACGAACCGACGATCGTGATCTCGGGGTGTTTGACGAAATACATGTACGGCGACGGATTTACCTGACGCAGCACGCGATAAACATCGAACGGGTCGGCGTCGAGGTGCAAGTCGAACCGCTGCGACAACACGACCTGAAAGATGTCACCGCTGCGGATGTACTCCTTAGCGACTTCGACGGCGCGCTGGTACATACCGTTGGGCATCGAAGAGACGAGTTTGGGTAACTCGTCGCTGGCGTGCGGGGGTTCGACGGCGACATACGCGAGGGGTCTCGCGAGGTCTGCGACCGCGGAGTTGGCTCGCAAGATCGCGTCGTCGTATGCGGCGTCAATCTGCGCACTACTTAGCCCGACTAGGGGCACACTCTCGATCATGTAGGCGCGCTGGCGCCAGTGATCGAACGCGGCCAGCGAGCCGATCATGCTGATGATCGCGTCAGGAAACTGACGATCGTCGAATGGAATGTTTTTGAGTTGCTCAACCTCGCGCACTATGTCGTAACCCAAAAAACCGACGAGACCACCCTGCAACGGCGGCAAGTCTGGAAGCATCGGCGCGCGAAATGTCGCGAGCAGATACTCCATCGCCGCCAGCATTCCTCGGTCGCGCGGCATCGACTCAGGGCACGCGCCAGTTGTCGCAATTTCGCCGTTGCGAAGGGACAGTGTCGCCAATGGGTTGCGTCCGACGAATGAGAATCGGCTCCAGCGTTCGCCGTGTTCGACGGACTCGAGCAAGAATCCGGGTTTGTCGCCCACGAGCTTCATGTACGCGGCAACGGGAGTCTCGAGATCGGCCAAGACCTCGGCCCACACGGGCACTACCGAATATTGCTTAGCGAGCGCGCGAAACTCGTCGCGGGTCGGAGAAATTCTCATCGCAAGCCCAACCAAGTCACGTCAAACCCAACCCGGTCACGTGAAAAGTTTATCTGCTAACGACCAAGTCGCGCGGCGCGCAACACGAGCCTGTGCGCATTGTTGAGACCGCGCTCGGCTTCGTAAATCGCCGAGAGCATATCGTCGCCGGCATCGGGGTCATTTTCGTTACGTACCGCCATCGCCCGACTCGACGCCAGCGATGCGAGTCTTTGGCGGCAACTCTCAATCGTGTCGGCCAACGCCGCAAGTTCTGCCGCAGTGCTCACAGAGTTACCGGCGTCGTGTTTAGGCATCGGCGAAGGCTAGATCAAATATGCCGAATAGTTGGGGGTAAACCCCAAATATGCCAAAGGCCTTGGGGGTAAACCCAAGGCCTTGTGACACGCGATAGCGGGCGGCGGACCCGCTATCACCCTCAACCAAGTTCTGGAGAACCGGCTGGAAATCTCAATGCTAGACACATTTACACAACAATCAAAAATTACTAAACACTCTTGACTGGCCGTTTTACGGCCTTCTCGACTGGCCGTTTTACGGCCTTCTTGACTGGCTTGTCAATGGCCCTTTTTGCGGCCGATTTCTTTACAGGTTTGGTAATTGCAAGCAGTTGCGACGAAGGACAGATGTCTGCCAGCGCGCACTCGTCGCAGCGCGGTTTCTTGGCATCGCAGACGCGACGCCCATGCAATATCAAGCGCAGGCTGAACTCGCCCCATTCACTCGGCGGAAGCATTTCATTGAGCACATACTCAACCTTCACGGCGTCTTCCAGATCGGTGAGTCCGAGTCGCCTCGACAACCTTCCGACGTGCGTGTCGACCGGCAGCCCCGGCAGTTTGAAGATCACGCTGCGCAAAACATTTGCCGTCTTGCGACCGACACCTGGAAGCGTGATTAGGTCTTCGATCTCGCGTGGCACCTCGCCACCGAAACGGCTCATCACCGCGCTGGCCATTCCGATTAAATTTTTTGCTTTGGTTTGATAGAAGCCCGTGGATCGCACGAGCTCTTCGACCCGACCGATGTCGGCAACGCTTAGATCCTTCGCCGTCCCGTACTGCGCAAACAGCGCTGGCGTAACCATGTTGACGCGCTTGTCTGTGCATTGCGCCGACAAGATCGTTGCCGCGAGCAATTGAAAAGCGTTTTTGTGGGTGAGTTCACAAATTGCCTCGGGGTAAATCGCTTTCAAACGCGCCAGCACCTCGGTCGCCCGCGCGCCGCGTTGTTTAGCACTTCCCATCGCAACCATCAGGCAAACACTAGTAACCTAAATCGCATGGCGGGGCTGATCATCAAACGACAAGGCACCACCGCCGAGATGTCCGAGGTGCACGAACTATTGAGCGCCGCCGAACGGGCAGACGGCATGCGACCACTATCCGATCATTTATGGATCGACCTCCGCCAAGGCGGGCGACCCGGTTTCACGGGGCTGCTCGCATATCAGGAGGGACACGAACACATGGTTGCCTACTGCCAAGTTTCGCGCGGCAATGAATCGTGGAGCCTCGACCTAATTGTCCACCCGCACCACCGTTACGAGATGCACGAGATCGGCCCAGAGTTGCTGGCCGAG
>JBKJMC010000203.1:0-5554 GCA_046596615.1 Ilumatobacteraceae bacterium
CCTCTTCACTTTTGTAACAGTTGGTCCGACCTCTGCACTTGTCGCCGAGATCAATGTGACCTCGCCAGTAACCATTTCATTGGCATTCGCCAAAGAAATGGTTACTGGCGAGGTCACATTGATCTCGGCGACCAGTGCAGAGGTCGGACCAACTGTTACAAAAGTGAAGAGGTCTACTTACATTTTTGGTGTTGGTGTTGGTGCGCTGATTGGGCTGTTAATCATATTGCAATTGACAATCACCGATCGCAAAATTCGCACGGCGCGTAAGCTTGTATCCGCAATTGGCGCCCAGCGCGTGCTCGGAGAACTCGAAGTGGATCTGCAAGGCCCGAATCTCCAGCACGCTGCCGCGGCAATCGCCTTTGCGGCTGCAACGCAGAGCGCCTCCGTTGTGCGGCTCATTCCGATTGACGAGACAGTGCTGATTGGGCCAATTGAGATTGCCCTTTCACAGGCCCTTCGTGGGCACCCGCTCAGCCTCGTGAGCACACCCGCCCTTGATCAGCTCGGAGCTACCGACCTTTTGGCACCCAAAAGCAGTTTGGTAGTGCTAGTCGCGAAAGCGCTTACGAGCCGTACGGATGTGTTGGAGCGCGCCATCGTGGTCGCAGATCACGCAGGCAACAATGTTGCGGGCGTCATCCTCAGTCACTGATCAACCGGACCGATGCGTAGAATATGAAAATGGTGGCAAAGCGCTCCAGCATCGCCTCAGCCGTCGAGATTTTCATCGAGTCCAAGTGGTTCGTGCGCACTTCGGCATTTGCGCAGTTCGTTCTTGACGCAATTTCCTGGGCGCTGTCAGCAATCGCGGCCTCCTACGCGAGGTTCTTGATTCAGGGTCACCACGACCCCTACGGCGCTACAAAAGACTCGGTGACGGCGGTGTTGCCGATGGTCGTGGGTGTACTACTGATCGTCGGCTTCGCTGTCGGCATCTACCGTCGACGCTGGCGATACGCGAGTTTCGACGAGGTTGCCGGCCTGATCGTGGCATCTGGTTTAACGATCTTCGTTCTTGAGGTGATCCGGATATTTGATTCATCTGCTAACCCGTTTCCGCGAAGCGTGATCGCCGCCGCCGGGGTCCTGGCGCTGTTCTTGACGGCGGCAAATCGCTACGCGTGGAGGTTTGTGCGCGAACGATTACGCCGCCCGTCGTCGGCAACGGCCACCAAGATCATTGTTTACGGCGCAGGAGAGGGTGGAATCCAGGTCGTCAACACCTTGCTGCGCAATCCGAGCTCTCCGTACCTTCCCGTCGCTTTCCTCGACGACAACGAGAAGACCCACCGCCTGAGCATCTCGGGAATCCCGGTACTCGGCGGCCGCAATGTGTTGGCGGAGGCCAGGGGTAAGACTGGCGCCGAGACCCTGCTGATCGCCATTCCTAGCGCCGACTCGCACCTGATTAACGAAATCGCTGCGCTCGCTCGCGGGCTGAACATGGAGGTCAAGGTTTTACCAGCCGTACAGAATCTAAACGATCGCCCTCTGGATACCAGCGACATTCGTGACCTCACTGACGAAGACTTGCTCGGTCGACGCAGCGTAAAAATCGACCTCCAACAGATTTCCGACTACATAGTTAATCGCCGAGTACTTATAACTGGCGCCGGTGGAAGTATCGGCAGCGAGCTGTGCCGACAACTTGCACGTTTTAACCCCGCAGAACTAATCATGCTCGATCGCGACGAAAGCGCTTTACACGAGGTGCAGCTCTCAATCCACGGCCGCGCGCTGCTCGATACACCACAGACGGTTCTCGCCGACCTACGCGATGTTGCGACTATCGATCACATCTTTGATACTCGCCGACCAGAAGTGGTATTTCACGCCGCGGCGCTCAAACATTTGCCGCTTCTAGAGCGGTACCCGAGCGAGGCTTACCAGACAAACGTGCTCGGCACTCAGACGCTTCTGCGCGCCGCCCAGCGCAACCACGTCTCAGTATTCGTAAATATCTCAACCGACAAGGCGGCCAACCCGATCAGCGTGCTCGGCCTCTCGAAGCGCCTCGCAGAACGGGTCACGGCTGACTTTGCATTCTCTGCCCCTCCCGGCAAGTACATTTCGGTGCGATTCGGCAACGTCTTGGGCTCGCGGGGCAGCGTATTGACATCGTTTCGCGATCAGATTGCTAAGGGCGGACCAGTCACCGTTACGCATCGAGGCGTGACTCGCTACTTCATGACGATTTTTGAGGCCGTACAGCTGGTGATTCAAGCTGGGGCCATCGGCCGAACTGGTGAAGTACTTGTTCTCGATATGGGCGACCCCGTCAGTATTTACGATGTCGCTACTCAGCTCGTAAAGAATTCGGGCAAGAGCGTGGCGATTGAGGTAGTCGGACTGCGTGTTGGCGAGAAGGTACATGAAGAATTGCTCGGTGACGGCGAACTTGACGAGCGGCCCTCGCATCCCTTGATTTCACAGGTCACCGTTAAGCCGATCAGTCAGGACAACTTGATGACCAGCCCGCCAGACGCCCGAACCTTTATGTTGTCGTTGCTTGAAGAGCAATAGATCCCTCGGCAACAGGAACGACTTCAGGCAAAACCTCCGGCCTTCCCGGGCCGCTAATGGCGGCTACCAGCAATACCCACAAGAAGTGATTTCCAACCACGAAACTCTCCTGGGTCGCCGACAATAGAACAAAAAACATAATCGCGTATGTCCATTGTCCGGCAGTAGAAAGGACCGCGTGCCTGATCTGGACATATCCTCCCCACGCAAAGGCGACCAAGAATAACGCCGCGCCGATCACGCCGCCGCCTAGTAATACGTCGATGTACGAGCTGTGCGAGAACTCGACGCCCTCAACTGTCCACCACAGGTCGCGCTTTAAAAAGATTGAAGACTTCCACGCAGACATCCAACCCCAGCCGAAAAATGGCCTATCCAAGAAACCGGAGAAGCCGTAGTCCCAAATTTCCGAGCGGCCATTGAAGAAACTTTCTTGGTTCAACCAGCGCAGCAACACTTCCTGCGATCTCAACATCACCCACATAGTCAATGCCGCACCACCGATAAATATCCCATAACCGAATTTTTCCAATTGCGCGACAGTTAGAACATTTCGTCGATTCAAAATTCTAATTACCGACCAGCAACCCCAGACGGCCACAAAAACCGCAATCGCGCCAATCGAAGTGCTGGAGTGGGTGCGATACAGAACAATGCCATCGAGCAAAGCAATATCGGCAAGTACGAATGCCGTTGCCGGCCACCAATTATTGCGACGGCGCACCACCGTTATATACAAAATGCTCGCCGCAGCCAGCAGCCCGACTGCGGCAACCGGGGCAAGCGAATTGCGATTAAAGTAGATGCCAACCCAGTGACCTTCGATGCTGATCGCAAACTCCCAGTTTCGTTTGACTGCGATGTACGAGAACAACACTCCGGGTTGCATCGCCAAACCGACCAACACAATTTGTTGAATGTGCGTGAATGATCTTGCTATGTACACACCCGTCGCTGCAGTCAAAGCGAGCGTCGTTGCCTCGACTATCGTGTCGCGACCGGAAGTTGCCCAAACCGTTGACAGCACCATCCACAAGCAAAATGCACCGACAAGTGCAACTGGTGCCGACTGCGGCCAAGACCACCGCATTCTCCTGCCCAGTAGCAACAGTGCGGGCAACTGCACAATGACAAATGTCAACTGATAAGTCATCGGAATTGACGTGGTCGATGATTGCGCGCTCGCCAACCACAATTTGAATATTGGTCCCTGAGTCAACGCGGCCAGCAAAACAACGACGTAGGTGCACTCCAACCACTTCGAGTATTTCTTAAGCGCGACTATGTTGCTCTGCATCGCCAACAAATCTACTAGCAATGCAGATTGACCAATGCCCAGTGGTGATTCCCGGCACAGCACCACAGGTAGGATTACGACGATGACTTTGCCAGCAGACGATCGAGATGATCTGATCAAAGAACTCTTCACCGAGGCCCACGGCCTAAGGATGAAAAATGAACAGATTAGCCAATACGTTGAAACGAAGATTGCCGAACTCGTCAAAACCCGCCGCGAGCTCATTCAAGCGCGCGGCGGCCTCGAAGAACTCGCCGAACAGCGCAATAAACTGCAAGCACAACACGACGCGCTCACGACCGAACATGGTCAATTAATCGAGATGCATTCGGGCTTAACAGACCAGCGCGACCGACTGCGAACGCGCATCGCCGCGATCGAGTCATCGCGCAGTTATCGCATCGGCCAACGCCTAAGCCGAATTGCCACCAAATTATCGCAGCAAAAATAATGGTGACACCGCTTGAATCCGGAAAGCAATACCCAATAATTATCACGACTCGCGATCGTCTTGAGCCGCTATTACTTCTTGTTAAATGGCTCGAAGAATTGGGTCAGCACGATATTTGGTTTTGCGACAATCAAAGCACCTACCCACCTCTTGTTGAATATCTCCAAGCTACGAAGTATCAGGTGCGCTTTAACGAAATAAATCTTGGTCATCGCGGTCCGTGGTTGAGCGGACTTGTTACAGAACTCGGACTTGACCGCCACTTCATCATCTCCGACCCCGATGTCGTGCCGTGCGCCGAATGCCCGAGGGATGTTTTAGAAATATTTGAAGCAACCCTCAACGAACACCCCGAGATTGACAAGGTCGGTTTCGGACTGCGAATTGACGATCTTCCAGAACATTTCGTCCACGCCGAGAGCGTTCGGCTCTTTGAAGCCCAATGGTGGACAAACACTTATAAACCCGGTTTCTACTTCTCGCCTATTGATACGACATTCGCTATGTATCGGCCGGGTGAGGGTCATCAAAACCAGAAATCGTTGCGAGCGGCACCGCCATACTTGGCCCGACACTTGCCCTGGTATCAAGACTCCGCAAATCCATCCGCCGAGACCGATTACTACGTTGCGCACGCCGACTCATTGATCATCAATTGGGAGCGCAAGGTTTTGCCCGCGACGCTGCGCGCGCAGCTACTAACACTCGCCGCACAGCAAGCGCCACAGAAGTAGAAGTAGAAGTAGAGTCAAAGACGCAATGTCAACCCCCGCAATCACTGTTAACTGCGTCTCGAAAAGTTTCCGCCTCTACCACGAGCGCAATCGCTACATCAAGGCGGCGCTTTTGCGCGGTCGGCGAGCCCGCTATGAAGAGTTCTGGGCATTGCAAGATGTCTCGTTCGAGGTCGAACACGGCGCGACTCTAGGCATCATCGGCTCTAACGGCTCGGGCAAGAGCACGATGCTCAAGTGCCTGACCGGCATCTACCACCCCGAAAAAGGCAGCATCTCGATCGATGGATCTGTTGCCGCGCTGCTCGAACTCGGCGCCGGTTTTCACACCGAGTTATCGGGCAGAGAGAATGTATTTCTTAACGGCGCGATCTTGGGCATGTCCAAAAAAGATATCGAGCGCCAGTTCGACAGCATCGTCGAGTTCGCAGGAGTCGAACGCTTCATCGATATTCCCGTGAAGGACTATTCGTCAGGCATGACGGTGCGCCTTGGTTTCTCAATTGCCGCGCACGTCGAACCAGAGATTTTGCTGATCGACGA
>JBKJMC010000281.1:0-5787 GCA_046596615.1 Ilumatobacteraceae bacterium
CG
The DNA here is from genome assembly GCA_046596615.1 of Ilumatobacteraceae bacterium. Taxonomy (GTDB): domain Bacteria; phylum Actinomycetota; class Acidimicrobiia; order Acidimicrobiales; family Ilumatobacteraceae; genus UBA3006. Next base: position 3 of record JBKJMC010000281.1, read on the forward strand.
ATGGTTCGCGCACTGACGCCGCGCTGCTGGCAGATAATTTGGCAATCCAGATTCAGACGATCTCGATCGAGCCAGCCTTCAAGTCGTATCTCGAGATGTGCGCGGCGAGTTTCGCGGATAGATCCCCGGACTTAACCGAAGAGAACCTACAGAGTCGCGTTCGCGGCACGACGCTGATGGCGCTGTCGAACAAATTCGGCTGGATGGTCTTGACGACGGGTAATAAGAGCGAGCTCGCCGTCGGTTACTTCACGCTCTACGGCGATTCGGTAGGTGGATTCGCCGTAATTAAGGACCTGATGAAGACGACTGTGTACGAGTTGTGCAATCACATCAATCGTCGCGCGGGCCGAGAATTGATCCCGACAGTGGTGATCACCAAGCCGCCGTCGGCAGAGTTGCGACCCGATCAACGCGACGATCAGAGCCTGCCGAGTTACGAAATCTTGGACGCGATTTTGTCGTTATATGTAGAGCGAGATCGTACGGCCGCCGAAATCATCGCGCTCGGTCATGATGAGGCGCTGGTGCGGCGAATCGCTCGGCTCGTGGATATGAATGAGTACAAACGCCGCCAGCGTGCGCCGGGCGTGCGCGTGACGCTGAAGGCATTCGGCAAGGATCGTCGACTGCCGATTACCAACGCCTATCGGGGTTAGTGCCGGATTCTGTTCTCAGAGTTAGACGGTCCGAGCTTGACTGCATTTGTTCCTTGATGTACGGTCGCAAGAACCGAACAAAGGGAGAAAATATGCCGCAGTACCTGATCGAACGCGAGATTTCTGGGGCCGGTGCGCTGCCTGAAGATGAGTTGAAGAAGATCTCCAAGCACTCCAGCGGTGTCCTGGCCGGCATGAAGGAAGAGGGGAGCGAGATTGAGTGGGTGCACAGTTACGCGGCTGGCGACAAAATCTATTGCGTCTACAACGCTGCCAGCGAAGAATTGATCCACGAGCACGCCCGACGAGGCGGCTTTCCGGCTAACAAGGTGACCGCCGTGGGCGGCATGTTGAACCCGGCAAAGGGTCTCTAAGTTAAGTCGATGGCGCTTCGGTTTCGTCCACCCCGCCGAGGCGATGAAACCACAAAATTAAGATTGAAGCCGCGAGGGCAAGTGCTCCGCCTATAAGTGCCGGCGCCGCGATGCCATAGCTGGCATAAGTCGCGGTTGCAACAAGCGACATCGTGGCTCGGCCCAATGTTCCGCTGCCCAATACCCAGCCCATACCTGTGCCGGGGCTGTTCTTAACTAACTGCGTGCCGATCGGCAACATGCTGACCACCGCAAACTCGAAGCCCATTAAGTAGACACCGAGAGCAAAAAGCCCGATCACAATATTGGTCGATCCAAGAGCCAGCAAAATTGCTGCGGGCAACATTACGAAAGCCCCTAGCGCGATGCTGCGCTCCTTACCCCACCTGTCTGTCTTGGTTGCGCTATTTAACGACGCGAATAACTCGACTGCGCCAAGACCGAATCCTACCGCTGCAATACCTGCAGGGCCGTACCCGAAATCGTCTTCGAGCCACGCGCCAAAAGTTACGAATAGGCATTGACTTGCAGCCATGATGCAATACATCACGCCGACGGCAACCCACCCGCGGCCTGCGACTCTGTTTATGTGGCCGACTGCACGAACATGCACGTGGCGCGGCTCGCTGTCGACTCGGTTGGCAATCACGATTGCCATCGCGGCGACCCCGAGCACCCCGAGGCCGTAACCGAACCGCCAATTCGTAAGTGCGGTGACGATGCCCATCAGCGAAACACCCACGAGCAGGCCCAGCGCCCACGAAGTTTCGGCAAACCCGACGACGCGACTACGTTGCTCGTATCGAACGTGGTCGGCGATCCAGGCGGCGAGGCCCAAATCGAAGCCCAACTTCGTGGTGCACATGAAGGTAATGCCAACCGCAAAAATTACCGGCGTGGGCGCCAGTGCCGCGATGGCCGTGCCGACCGCGGTGCCGCCGAGCCCAAGCAACATTGCGGTGCGATGTCGAAGTTTGTCGACGAACCGCCCCGCAAACGGCGAAGCCAATCCAGATAGTTCAGAGACGAACATCGCGAACCCAATCTCAGGTAGCGAAACATTAAAACCCCTGGCAATTATCGCCAAGAACGGCGGCGTAAATCGGTAGCAGGCGTTGGCGACCAAGCGGGCCAGCGTGATCGCCGTAATATTGTTGCGAACCTCTGGCGCAAACGATTCATCCAGCCGTTTGCCTAGCACGATCTTTCACGCTACAGCGTGTCGCCTCCTGGAAGATTGGAAAGCAAAGTGACGATTTCGCCAGCGCTAACTCGTCCATCAGTGTGCACATTGAACCAGCACCCACCGAGATTTGGCAATTTTGGATTATGCGCGCCGTGCATATGGCGCAGCGTACGAATTACGCCGCTATGGCTGACAACTAACGCCGTTCCATTATGGCAACGTTGGGCGATGTCGGTTAGGGCATTGGTGAAGCGCGCGGCGATTGACTCGTCTGACTCGAAGCCGTCGGGCTTCGTGCGCGCAGCCAAATATCCGGGCCACTTCGCCTCTATGGAGTTTACTGTGAGGCCTTCCCACGGGCCGATGTCCGATTCCTGCAGGCGCTCGTCGGTCTCGACTGGGCCAATGCCAAGCGACTCGGAAATTATTTGCGCAGTGTGCATCGCGCGTCGTAGATGACTCGAAACGATGATGTCGAACGTGCCGAGTCTTTCGGCCGCGGCGTAGGCCTGGGCAGTTCCCTCGGCACTTAGGTCGATGTCTGCGCGACCTTGCCAACGTTGCTCAATATTCCATAGTGATTGGCCGTGACGAATCACCAACATCTTGGCGATGATCTCGCTGCCGTTCGATTTTTGAGCCACTCCAAGGCAGGGTAGCGGGCTATGCAAGATAGTTGCCAACGTAGGGTATTGACGTAGGCCGGAAAGTCACATAGATACGATATGGATGTGGCCCAATTGCGATTGTTCGCGGCAGCGAGAGAAGCGGCGGGTACTGCTCACGATGTTGTGCCGGGAGTAACCGTCGACGAAGTGTTGCGGTCGGCAGTGTTGCGATTCGGTTCTGAGTTCGCCAGGGTTCTCGGTACATCGCGCGTTTGGGTCAATGGCGAACAGGCGCTCGGCACAACACCGGTAATTGATTCAGACGAAGTTGCCGTGTTGCCGCCAGTGTCTGGCGGCGCGATATGAGCAAGCAAGATTTGTCGGCGCTCTCGCTAATAGAGATTCGCGCGCTGCGCAACGAATTGCAGAACCACGAAGACGCGGTCTCATTCGTGCGCAGATTGGCGCAAGGTAGGCTGGACTTGGCGCGGGACGAGCAGCGCCGCCGCGCCGATCACACTCCAGTTTCTACGAGCCTCGAGAACGACATCGTCGGCATCTTTGGTAAAGAGCACGGTGGAGGTTCGGTGAGGCCACCTCGCGAAAGCAACATCTCGGCAGATCACGAATTTGTGCGCGAACTCGAGCGGCTGTCAGAAGAGATCGGATTTGGCTCGCTACGCACGCTCGATGATGAGTCTCTCATTCACGCCATTGAGACATTGGAGACTTTCGAAAGCATGCGCTCAGCCGAGCGCAAACAACTATTCGAAGAGATTGACGCCGTCACGATCGAGCTCGTGCGTCGTTACAAAGACGCCGGCGACAATATCGACAATCTGTTTAAGGACTGAGACGAAAAACGCCCATCGAATCTGGTCGTCCAGTGATGGTCCTCACGACCAGGTGTAATACCCGACCAATCCGATAGGGTTTAGAGCCCATGCAACGTGTTGCGGTGCTCTCAATGCATACCTCACCATTGGCTCAGCCAGGCGTTGGTGATGGCGGCGGAATGAATGTTTATGTGCGTGAACTCGTGTCGGCATTGGCCAGTAGCGGCGTGCAATGCACTACATATACGAGGTCGTGGAAGCCAGGCCTTACTCAAGTCGTTGATCTCGAACCAAACCATCAAATCGTGCACATCGACGCTGGCGCATTCGACTTGCCGAAGGAAGAAATGCTCGGAGTAGTAGATGAGTTCACCGATGGTGTTGGCCGACACATCGCCAAAACCGGCGGAGTCGATTTGCTGCACGCAAACTATTGGCTGTCGGGCTTGGCGGGGCACAAACTAAAACACGAGTTGCAGTTGCCGCTGGTAACAACATTTCATACTTTTGCGCGAGTTAAGTCACTCGGTGGCGACGCCGAGTCGGCGATTCGTGAAAAGGCCGAGCTTGAGATCATTGGCTGCACAGACGCGATCTGCGTAAGTTGCAGTGAAGAAAAGAATCAATTCGAGACGCTTTACGGAAACTCTCCCGGCGCGATCGAAGTCGTTGCGCCAGGCGTAGAGAGAGCATTTTTCTCGCCGGGAGATCGCCGCGGCGCTCGCCGCGCGCTTGGCCTTGGCAACGGGCCGATCTTGCTTTTCGTCGGCCGAATTCAACCGCTCAAGGGGCTTGACGTCGCCGTCCGCGCGCTGGCCGAACTTGATCGTGCTGACGCCCAACTTGTCGTTGTCGGGGGCGTAAGCGGCACCGACGGGTTGCCAGAACTTTGTCGCGTGCAGACGATCATCGAAGAGCACAACCTCGGCGGGCGAGTGCACTTCTACGACCCGCAACCGCATCATCTGCTGTCAACGTTTTATCGGGCTGCCGACGTCGTGTTGGTTCCGTCGCGAAGCGAAAGTTTTGGGCTTGTGGCACTCGAGGCCGCAGCCTGCGGCATCCCTGTTGTCGCGACTGCGGTTGGTGGATTACTTTCTCTGATCGATCATGGCCGCACAGGTTTTTTGGTCGCCCGTCGCGACGCTGTTGGATTTGCGCGACACACCGCGCAGCTGCTTGACGATCCGATATTGGCCTTATCCATTGGCACCGCCGCGGCCGAGCGGGCCAAGCAATATTCGTGGAAGTCGGCGGCGCTCCGGGCGCGCAGGGTGTATAGCGAGTTACTATCACGTGATCTCGTCGCCTGTAATTAGCTAAAACCCCAATGAGCGAGTTGTTTGATGCCAACGCAATTGCGGTTCTCGAACGGCAGATTGACGAGTGGCTAATACGAATTCGTGCCAGTAATCCGGCGATCGGCTCGGTCGAACGCGGTGACGGAGACGACAAGCGTTGGTATGTGCGGCTGCGCGGAGAGGAAAAAGAGTTCACAACCATATGGCTCACCCTGGGTCAGCGCACGCTTCGTTACGAAACATATGTGCTGCCGGCGCCGGAAGAGAATGCCGTTGCGTTGTACGAATCGTTGCTGCGGCGTAACGAGAAACTCGTTGGTGCGCATTTCGCGATCGGTGTTGAGGAAGCGGTGTTTTTGCGTGGCGAGATTTTTCTTATAGCCCTGACTGAGAACGAACTAGATCGCATCATCGGTACCTTGTATGCGGGTGTTGAACAGTGCTTCAAGCCGTTGTTGCGAATCGGTTTTGCTAGCAAGTTCGCCTGATCTGGCGTTGATCAGGCAAGTAGAATTTAGATTATGTCCGATTCGCCGATCTGTTTCGTCGGCGGCGGCAATATGGGCTCTGCGATGATCGCGGGCTTGATCGCCAGCAACTGGTCGCCCGTTGCGATCACGGTCGTCGAGGTCTCTCCTGAAAGGCGCATCGAGCTGCAGCAAATGTTTCCTGGCATTGCCGTACTCGCCGAAATATCGGCGTGTGAGTCGGTCGTCATCGCGGTGAAACCGCCAATTGCCGCCGCCGACGAAACAGATCGGCGAATCGGACATAATCTAAATTCTACTTGCCTGATCAACGCCAGATCAGGCGAACTTGCT
>JBKJMC010000004.1:0-2971 GCA_046596615.1 Ilumatobacteraceae bacterium
GTCAGCGAGTACGGGGATATCGACGAGTACAGAGCAAAGAACTCGACGACCCGTGTGCCCGAGCACGTCGAGTCTTCGCTCGGAGAATTGCGCCCCGGCGATGTGATCATGATTCGCAAGGGCTCGACAGAACAGCGCGCGGTCGTTCTGAGCACTGCGCAACGCAATACGGGTACCAGGCTCATTGTTGTTACCGCCGATAGGGCCGTGATCGCACTTTCGTCGGGAGACTTCTCGGCGCCGATTACGACGCTCACTCGAATTGATCTGCCGACACCGTTTGCACCGACCAGCGCAAAATTCCTGCGCGAGGCGGCCGTGTTGCTGGCAAATGTCCGAATAAATACGCGCGGCGCGAAACGACACTCCTCCTCGGCGAGGCAAGACGGCGGCGATCACACGGTCACGCAGGACCCCGACTTGCGTCACAAGCTCACCGCCGCAAGCTCGGCCGACCGAATTGACCGCGAGTTGAGCCAGCTGCAAAAGCGCGTTGATCACTCGGCGCAATCGGTGAGCCGGCGCTTTGACGACGTTGTCAGCCACATGGAGGAGTGGGGTTACGTTTCGCAGTGGTCGCTAACCCAGAGGGGGCGCACGCTGGCGAGACTGTTTCACGAGTCTGACATGTTGATATCCGAAGTCGTGGTCAACGATCTATTCGAGTTGCTAGACCCGCCGAGCATCGCAGCGTTGGCGAGTGTGTTCGTCTACGAGCATCGCAGCAGCGAACCGGCACCCAAACCGCACTTTCCGAGCCCGATGCTGAAAAGCAGATGGCGCGAAATTTCCATAATCAGCGACCGTCTTATTGCCGCGGAAGAGGCCCGAGGAATCCAGCCGCACCGACGTCCAGACCCCGGGTTCATTGAGACGACATTTGCTTGGGCCAGCGGTAGCGATCTCTTTGATATTTTGGATAACGAGGATCTGACCGCCGGCGACTTTGTGCGCACGATGAAGCAATTGATCGACCTCCTCCGCCAACTCGGCCAGGTGGCGACCACAGAGATCGGACAACGCAACGCCACCCAAGCCAGCGAACTGCTGTTTCGGGGCGTAGTTGCAGCCTCGAGCTCAATCGGGACCACGGCAAAGTAGACGGCGTCTTACCATCTTCATCGAGATTTTTGAACGTCCCCCAAATCCGCGAATGAACATCGACAGACTCCTATGATTACGCGCTGTGACCGTATACATTCCGGAGACGTATTCGGCTAGCGAGGCCGAGGTACTCAAGCGATATTTCACCAATCTCGACGCTCCTGTTTTCGCTCTCGTCAACTTGCCGGAGGTAGTCAAGGGCGCGTTGTTCGCGAGGTATAGCCGCAGCGCCAAAAGCCTGCGGAGACTCTTTTTGGAGGAGTTCGTCGGGGATCTCGATCTAACGGGCGACAAAAGCGTCGACGCAACTGTCGGCGTCTCTCACGCCGAGTCGTTGTACGAGAAAATTTTTGTTGAGTACGGCGACGACTCGGTGGCTCAACTCGGTGGCGTGCATCTGGCGTGTGAGCAGGCATCCAACTTATTAACGAAAATTTTGGAGTGGGGACGCCTGATGAGCTACCTCGAACAGAGCACGAGGTACATCAACTACGACTCGCGACTCGGCGGTCGCTATCGGTACTACAGGGATCCCGAAGTATTGATGGGACCATTCGGAACTCGCTACGTCGGCGACATGGACCGAATGTTCGACACCTACAGCACGCTCGTAGAGGGGGTCACGGAACACGTGCGAAGGAGCATCCAGCGCGGCCCAAATGATTCTGACTTTGTCTTTCGCCAAGCCACTCGGGCCAAGGGGCTCGACGCGGTTCGCGGCGTTTTGCCCGCCTCGGCACTGTCGAATGTTGGGATTTTCGGCACGGGCCAGGCCTTTGAGGCGCTGTTGCTGCGAATGCGCGCTAACAGGCTTCCCGAAGCGCGCCAGTACGCGGACATGATGTTGCTCGAGTTGCGCAAGGTTATACCTAGTTTCTTGCGTCGAGTTGACATACCCGAACGCGGCGGCAAATGGAGCGACTACCTCGAAGAGAATTCCAACAACACGATGCATCTTGTCGACGAATTGTTCGGCGGCCTCGAGGCACAGCCCGCTCCAGAGGTAACGCTCGTTGATTTCGACCCCGACGGCGAAGACAAGTTGCTCGCCGCGATCTGCTATTCGCAAAGTCATCTGCCAGAGGCACAACTCATCGACCGTGTTCGTAAGTTAGATCATTCTCAGCGGGTCGCGCTGATTAGTGCCTACGTCGGTAATCGCGAAAATCGCCGCCATCGGCCGGGTCGGGCCTTTGAGCGCATTGACTACCGTTTTGATGTGCTCGGAGACTACGGCGCATTTCGAGATTTACAGCGGCATCGACTGCTGACGATCGAGTGGCAGCGACTGGCCCCAGACCACGGGTACGTGATCCCTGATTTGGTTGAAGCGGCCGGTCTTAAGGATCTTTTCGACGAGACGATGCATCGCTCCGCAACCCTTTATGATGCGCTTCGCCCCGAGTATCCAGAGCAGGCCGCATACGCCGTCGCGATGGCCTTTCGCTTGCGCTACATCATGCAGTTCAATGCCCGCGAGGCCATCCACATGCTCGAGCTGCGGTCATCTCCCCAAGGTCATCCGGCCTATCGTCGTGTCGTGCTCGAGATGCACAGGCTCATCGGCGAGCAAGCTGGGCATAGGGCCGTGGCCGACGCTATGACACATCTCACTCGCGAGGCCCCCGAACTGGAGCGCCTCGAATCTGAGCGCCGAGCCGAGACCCGCCGCAATCAGCCATAGACCGTTGCATTGGGCAAGAAGTCGGCTATCGTACCGCCGCGTAAACAATGAAGGGATTATGAATGTCTGAAGATGAAGTTGTAGGCCCAGAGGATCTCGACTCAGCGATTCTAAATATCGTCGAGGTCGATCCAGAAGATCTAGACGGCGATGTACTCGGCGGTATCAGCCCCGACTTCGACG
>JBKJMC010000088.1:0-3039 GCA_046596615.1 Ilumatobacteraceae bacterium
AGGCTGGCATCGAAAAGGTCGAGCAGCAGCTGGGCATTGACAACTTGTATGACGAAGTGCAGCAGAACTTCGTGCACCAATTGCAAGTCGCGCTCAAGGCCGCGGTGTTGTACCAGCGCGACAAGGACTACATCATTCAAGATGGCGAGGTCAAGATCGTCGACGAGTTCACTGGCCGTATTTTGGAGGGCAGACGTTGGAGCGAGGGCATTCACCAAGCCGTCGAGGCCAAGGAGGGCGTGCGCATTAAAGAAGAGAATCAAACACTGGCGACGATCACGCTGCAGAACTATTTCCGTATGTACACAAAGTTGGCGGGAATGACGGGTACTGCGCAGACCGAGGCCGCCGAATTGATGAACACCTACAAGTTGCAGGTCGTGCCGATCCCAACAAATCGCGAGATGGTTCGCTTCGACCAGGCAGACCTCATCTTCAAGACCGAGAAGTCCAAATTCGAGGCCGTGGTTGCCGACATTGAGGCTCGCCATAAAAAGGGTCAGCCGGTTCTCGTCGGCACCGTCAGCGTCGAAAAGAGCGAGGTGCTTTCGCGACACCTGTTACAGCACGGCATCGTCCACGAGGTATTGAATGCCAAGCAACACACTCGCGAGGCTTCAATCGTTACCCAAGCCGGCCGGCTCGGCAGCGTCACTGTGGCCACCAACATGGCGGGTCGCGGTGTAGACATTTTGTTGGGCGGTAATCCAGAGGGTTTGGCTCGCCAAAAGGTTCTAGGCGAGGGCTTCGACGCCGAGACATTGGCGGACGAGTTCGCGCTCTCGACGCCGCTCGCCGAGATGCCGCCAGATTTTCTCACGGTGCGCGCCAATGCTCAGGCCCGCTACAAAGAACTCCTCGCACAACTAACAGTTTCGTGCCGCCAAGAGGGCGACAAAGTGCGCGAACTAGGCGGACTGTATGTTCTGGGCACCGAGCGCCACGAAAGCCGTCGTATTGACAACCAGTTGCGCGGTCGTGCTGGTCGTCAGGGCGACCCTGGCGAGAGCCGTTTCTATTTGAGCCTTGACGACGAACTAATGCGACTATTTGCTACTGGCGCGTTGTCGTGGGTTATGGGTCGCGCCTTGCCAGACGACGAGGCGATCGAGGCCAAGATGGTAACCAAGGCAATCGAGCGCGCGCAGAGCACGGTCGAACAACGCAACGGTGAAATCCGCAAGAACGTTCTCAAGTACGACGAGGTGATGAACGAGCAGCGCAAGGTTATTTATCAGCGCCGCGATCAGATTCTCGAGGGTCTAGACCTCAAGAGCGCGGCTATGGAGTACCTGGCCGAGGCGGTCGACTCGCTCATTGAAAGCCACTGCGTTGCCGAAGCCGACGACGAATGGGATCTCGATGGTCTGTCGCGCGAACTGGCATCGTTTTGGCCGAGCAGCATCAACCCGGCGCGTCTCGCCGACAGCGTAGATACCGACGAAATGTACGACATTGTGATGGCCGACGCCACCGCCTACTACGCGAAGCGCGAGCAAGAACTAGGAGAGTCCACGATGCGCGAGGTCGAGCGCCAGGTGATGTTGCGAATCATCGATCAGCGCTGGCGCGAGCACCTCGAAGAGATGGATTACCTGCAAGAAGGAATCAACCTGCGCGCGATGGGCCAAAAAGATCCGCTCACTGAGTGGCAGCGCGAGGGTTTCGAAATGTTCGGCTCGCTGATGAAGGGCGTTGCCCAAGACTTTGTGAAGTATGTAATGCATGTGCAGGTAGTGAAAAATGATGCCTCCGCGCCGATGGTGCAAAACATTCAAGAGAGTTCGTCAGAAACAGAGCCGCAAACCGGGTTCGCGGGTCTGTTGACCAGCGACGACCAGGTTGCGCCCGAGCAGCCCGAGCAGCATGCGCCACTTCAAAAAACCGTCGTCAACTCGGCCAACGATTGGACAAAGACGCCGCGCAACGCGCTGTGCCCGTGCGGTACTGGCAAGAAGTATAAAATGTGCCACGGGCGCGCCTAGCTCAACTCGAACGTTGTCATGCGCGATTTTTCTAACGACCTCACCGAGGTGCGTCGGCGCGTCGACGAGGCCTTCGTGTATCTCAAGGTCGACGAAGGCCGTGCCCAAATATCAGATCTAGAGATAGAGGTCGCGCGCCCAGACTTGTGGGACGACCAAGGCCACGCCAAGCAGGTCAACACGCAATACGCGAACTTAAAATCCGATATGGTCGACTTCGCGGCACTGCTAACTAGCGTGGAAGATCTCGAGGTATTGCACGAGATGGCGCGCGAGGTTGATGACGAGAGTCAGGAGCCAGATCTCGAGCGCGGCATAGCCGCTGCCCGCGCCAAGTTAGATGCACTCGAGTTGCGCAGTCTGTTCACGGGTATGCACGACGAGGCCGACGCGATCGTGCAGATTAACGCCAAAGATGGCGGCGTAGACGCCCAAGACTGGAGCGAGATGTTGCTGCGCATGTTCACGCGGTGGGCGGAGCGCAAGAGCTTCGAAATTGAGATCGGCGACATCTCACAGGGTGCTGAGGCCGGCATCTTGTCTGCCGACTTCACCATTCGCGGTCGTTACGCGTACGGCATGCTCACCTCGGAGCGCGGCACGCACCGACTGGTGCGCATCAGCCCCTTCGACAACCAAGGTCGGCGCCAAACGAGTTTCGCCAACGTGCAGGTGTGGCCGGTTCTCGCTGAGCCCGATGTCGAGATCAACGAAAGTGACATTCGCATGGAGGTGTTTCGCGCTTCGGGTGCAGGCGGCCAACACGTCAACAAAACATCTTCTGCCGTGCGCCTGATTCACGAGCCAACTGGTCTTGTCGCTTCGTCGCAGCAAGAGCGTTCGCAACTACAAAACCGCGAGAGCGCGCTGAAGCGACTCAAGACGATGGTCGCCTCGCGAATCGAAGAAGAACGCGAAGCAGAAATGGCAAAACTTGGCGGCAAGCAGGCGCAGATCGGCTGGGGCAGTCAAATTCGCTCGTACGTGATGCAGCCGTATCAAATGGTCAAGGATGTGCGCACCGTGGCAGAGACGGGCAATGTCGTTGCGGAGC
>JBKJMC010000117.1:0-5914 GCA_046596615.1 Ilumatobacteraceae bacterium
CGCGGACTTTACATCCGCAACCGAGGCCGACGTCGACAGAATCTCGCTGATCACTTCGCGCACATCGCTAACAAAGTCTGCACGAGTCCTGTCAAAGGCCGACATCTCGCCAGTTCGAATATGAAAACCCTTGAAATTATTCGGCTGCTGAATGTCGCTCACGATTACCGTTCATCCAAGACAATCACCACGGGCGCATGATCGCTCGGCAACTCACCCTTACGCGCGTTGCGATCGATAGAACTCGTGGACGTTCGCCTGGCTACCGACGCGCTGGCGAGCACCAGGTCGATACGCATGCCGTGCCCCCTATGAAAACTTCCGCCGCGGTAATCCCACCACGAGAACAAGTTCGGCTCGGGGTGCTGCTCACGAAAAATATCCGTCAGTCCCCACGAGCACATGTCGCGTAGTGCCTGGCGCTCCGGTTCGCTGACATGTGTTGAACCAACGAGTGCCACTGGATCCCAAACGTCAATGTCGCTCGGGGCGATGTTAAAGTCGCCCGCGACCACTACATCGTCGGTCGGTTTGGCGATCGCGCCGACATGGCTCCTAAGTTGTTTCATCCAGCGCAGCTTGTATTGATAATGATCGTGGTCTAGGGCGCGGCCGTTGGGTACGTACACCGAGGTCACAGAGACTCCGCCGCAGTCGGCAGAAATAATCCGTGCCTCTGCGTCTGGCTCACCTGCCGCAAAATTGGCGACAACATTACCGAGGCCGACCTTAGAAATTATCGCCACGCCGTTCCATTGACCCTGGCCGAAGTGCGCCGATTCGTAACCCATCTCGGCAAATGCCTCGATTGGAAACACGTCCTGCTTCATCTTCGTTTCTTGCATGCACAACACATCCGGCTTTGTCTCGTCGACCCAGGCCTGCACTCGCGGCAGACGAGCCTTCAAAGAGTTCACATTCCACGAGGCAATAAGCACGCCGACAACTTACTTCTTTCGCGCCGCCGCTTTACGGCTCGGCGCGACGGCCGCGCGCTTTTTAGTTCTCTTCGCCACTGGTTCTGGCGCCACACCAATGATTCCTACTTCGATGCTGCGCCGCGCGGGTGTGAAACCGGCAACGGTGAGCGAAAGTTGCTGCCCAATCTTGACGAATTCGCGCGCGCTGCGTGGCGCGGGGTTGGCCATCAGGCGTAACGGCAGGTAGCCACTTACATCGCCGATGGTTACGTACACGCCGTGCGCCGAATAGGTATCGACCGTGCCCTTCACCTTTCGACCGACTGGATGCTTCTCGACAAACTCGATGAAGGGCGCGAGCTCGTTTACCGCGCTTGCGCCCGACGCACTTGCCGCCAATGCACTCGTGGCCGTCGCGGCCGTAGACCCCTGCTTGGCGACGGCCTTGCGCGTCTGATGCTTGGCGACTGCCGTGCGCGGCTGATGCTTGGCGACTGCCGTGCGCGCTTGATTCTTGGCCATGACCGCCGTGACTGCCGTGACTGCCGCTTTGGCCTTGGCGACAACGCGCGCGCCAGGCGGCGGAGACTTTGGAATCGGCATCGGCCGATGGGTTTCGGCGCTTGCCTTCGCAACCCTACGCGGCGCGCTCTTGCGGACGGCGCTCGCGCTTTCGCGACCTGCGGAAACTCGAACCGGTAGTCGCTCAATGAACACCCATCCGACCAGCGGCACTGGTTTGCCGCCAAGTAATCGACCCGGTTCGAATAGCCACTTGTATTGATGATGAAACTCTTGGTAGCTGTCGTTAGACAAAATGCTCGCCCCAACCTTTTCGGCGATTGTCAACACGAAACCGTCGCCGCGACCAACTGCGCCGGCGGGCGGCGATACCAATTCCTTGTTGTTGATTGCGTCATTAAAGTCCTTGACCTCTTTTTTATCGATGCGATGACCAAACGATGCATCGACCACGACCGTCACCTTGGCTTCGGGAAACTCGGACATAAACGACATCACGGCCTCGTTCAATTGCTTGAGGCTGGGCACGGTGCGACCCTCGGTGGCGATGTTCGATCCGTCGACAACTACGTGTTTTGCCATCTCGTCTAGTCAACCAGCGTCTGGGAGCGTTTCTCGGGCAAGACGCTCGCCTACGCTCAATGCGTGCATAGGGCGGTGTTATTTGACTTTGGCGGGGTCATCCTGTCGAGCCCATTCGACGCCTTCAACGATTACGAGTCCGCTCACGGCATACCCCGCGACTTCATTCGTTTGGTCAATTCGACGAACCCGCTCGAGAATTCCTGGGCAAAACTCGAGCGCAGCGATATTTCCCCCGCCGAATTTGACGAGAATTTCGCCGCCGAAAGTGCCGCGCTCGGCCACCGCCTGCCAGGTCGCGAAGTGCTCGCCCTTTTACACGGCGAATTGCGCCCCGCAATGATCAAGGCGCTAGACACCCTCAAGGCGGCTGGCTACATTGTCGCCTGCCTGACAAACAATGTGCTCAGCACAGATAATGCGACGCCGACCGAGAGAGAAGTGGCATTGCGCGCGGTGCTCAACAAGTTTGATGCGATCATCGAGAGCAGCAAGGTCGGCGTGCGTAAGCCAGAGCCGAAATTCTATGAGATTGCCTGCTCGGAGATAAATGTCGAGCCGAGTGAATGCGTATTTCTTGACGACCTCGGTGTAAACCTAAAGCCCGCAGCCGCGATGGGCATGACCACTATCAAAGTGTCGTCGGCTCAGCAGGCGCTCGACGAACTAGCGGACATCTTGTCGCTTGACAGCATCCGCCCTAGCTGATCTGCTTGAGCATGAATTTCTGGGATTGCTATTGTTTCCCACAGCATTCCCTTGCGTAAACCGCCGAGTACGAATAATTGTGTACTGATCTCGCCTCGAGAATTCATGAGGGCGCCACTTTGGGGGTCACAGTAAACACCCATCCCGTATGGCCCGACAACCGCGTGTCCTTGGCGAATCAGGAGTTGAAGTGGTTGCGCCGTTAAGGCGTCAGCATCTGATGGCCCCGTACACAGCACCAGCCAATCCGCGACAATTGTATTCCCATTGTTCAGCTCAATGCTGAGTGTCGACTCATCAATCATGGCAATCGCACGAACGGCGGATTTCTGGATTGATAGTTGACCGCTACTCAAAAATTGCGAAATCTCGGCTGCAATGTCTGCAGCAATTCGATGTCGGTGCACTTCCCAATAGCGACGCGCGTGACGCAAAAACTGTCGCCGCTCGAAATCGCTAAATTCGGACCACAACCGTTGTGTAATTGTTCGCAGCCCATTCATCGCTTCGCGCCATGCATGTCGGTTGCGGCGAAGCCAATGCAACACTTCGCGGGGCGTGTGCAATTCGGGTAACGGCGGTGGATGATCGACGTGAGTGTGCGCTGTAGGCAGTAGTCCATGCCGTGACACGCCAATGACTCTCGCAGCGCCGGCGTGCAAAACCGAAACCGCAACATCCACGCACGTGAGCCCAGTCCCGATCGTTACCACTGTTCCGGAATCAATGCGCTGCAGTTTCCCCTTTTCCCATGGGTTCATAACGCAACGTGAATGAGCAGCAATCGCTGGCTTGATAAATGCAGGATGAGCCGGCGCCGCATTTCCGGTTGCCAGCACCACGAAGTCAGCGCGCATTATCGTTGCGTCGTCGCATTCAACTTGTACAAATTTTGATTGCGGTGTCACCGCAACGACGGAACATCGTAGGTGCACCATGCTTGAGCCCACTGCCGCATGTGTAATTGCATCGTTCAAAACGTGCCTAACGTACCGAGAAAACACTATGCGCGGAGCGAAACCTTCTCGATCCATTTTCGACCAGTTCACAAAATGATCCGGCTCTCCAACCAGCACGCTCATCTGTTTGGCTCGAACATTGAGCCTGTGTCGTTCATCATGCGTGGAATAGGCGACCCCTTCTGCCAGTTGTTCGCGTGGGTCGATTACAACTACTTGCAATGCAGTGACTGCGTGGCGCAACAGTTGGGCGGCACACAGCGCTCCGGATGCTCCTCCCCCAATTACAATTATTGTTTTATGACGTATTACCAACTGACAAAGGTCTCGTCCATCAACTCGGCGAGTTCTTGATCGTGAATCGCCTTCGAGCCGGTGGCCGGGCTACCAGACTCAACGCGCGCGACGTGCCGCCAGTCGTAGCCACTGTTTTTTAGCGGCCATACCAAGTGATCGACGAATCGCCACGGACCCATGTTCTCCGGCTCTTCTTGTAGCCACAACAATTCCTTGGCGTTTGGATAACGCTGCAACAACTCGACGAGTTGTTTCTGGGGGAACGGATAGATCTGTTCGATGCGCACGATCGCGAAATTCGCCTTGCGCTTGTCGCGCTCTTTCATTGCGTCCCACGCCACCTTGCCACTGCACAACACGACGCGAGTCACGTCGCCTGCCGGGCTAGTCGATGGATCGTCGAGGATCTCTTGAAAACTTCCTGCGGTCAGATTCTCGATCGGAGATTGGCTCTCTTTCATACGCAACGGTTGCTTCGGCGTCATCACCACGAGCGGCTTGCGAACTTCGCGACGGACCTGGCGGCGCAACATGTGAAAGTATTGGGCGGCGGTCGTCGGATAGCAAACCTGAATGTTGTCTTCGGCGCAACTCTGCAAAAAACGCTCGAGGCGAGCCGACGAGTGCTCCGGGCCCTGACCTTCGAAACCATGCGGCAACAGCAGCACCAAACCGTTCTGCTGCCCCCACTTATCCTCTGCTGCCACCAGGTATTGATCGATGATGATCTGTGCGCCGTTGACAAAATCGCCGAACTGCGCCTCCCACATCACCAGGGTTTGCGGCTGACTATGCGCGTAGCCGTATTCAAACCCGAGCGCCGCGTACTCGGACAGCAGCGAGTCGTACACCCAGAATCGCGACTTGGCGTTCGGCAAAGTATTTAACGGCACCCAGCGATTCTCGGTGTTGTAGTCGATAAGCGTCGAATGGCGCTGGCTAAACGTGCCGCGTCGCGTATCTTCGCCGACTAAGCGAACGGGCACGCCCTCAACGACGAGCGAACCGAACGCAAGAGCTTCGGCCGTGGCCCAATCGACGACCTGTTGCGACGCGTACTGCCTGGCTCGGGCCTCGAACTGTTTGAACAACTTTGGGTGCGGCGCAAAACCCTCTGGATACTCGGTGAGGTGATTGAAAATTCCGTCGAGTACTTGGCGCGCCACGCCAGTATCGATGTGCGGCAATACTCCAATCGGCGCCGGCGGCTTGGGTACGCGAATTGGTTCTTGAGCCGCGGCGCGGGTCTCATCGAGCGCGCCCTGCAAGCGCGACTGATAATCGGCCAGCGCAGTTTCGGCATCTTGCAGCGTGATGTCGCCGCGCTTCACAAGTGTTTCCACGTACAACTTGCGCACGCTACGTCTCTCTGCGATCGCCTTGTACATCAACGGTTGCGTGTAACTCGGGTCATCGCCCTCGTTGTGCCCGTAACGCCTGTAACAGATCAGGTCGATTACCACATCTTTATGAAAACGCTGGCGATAGTCGAACGCGAGTTTGGCTACTCGCACGCACGACTCGGGGTCGTCGCCATTGACATGAAAAATTGGTGCCTGCACCGTCTTAGCAACGTCGCTGCAATATTGCGACGAACGCGCGTACTGTGGCGCGGTCGTGAAGCCAATCTGATTATTGATAATTAGGTGAATCGTGCCGCCGACGCGATAGCCGCTCGTGTCGCTCATGGCTAAACACTCGGCAATGATTCCTTGACCGGCGAAAGATGCATCGCCGTGAATCAACAACGGCATCACCGAATATGAAAGGGGCGGTTCGATATGATCTTGCATAGCGCGCACCGTGCCGAGCACGACCGGGTTTACGGTTTCGAGATGGCTCGGGTTAGATGCGAGTTCAATCGGAAGCCTCGCGCCACTGCGCGAAACGTAGGTTCCAACGGCGCCTAGGTGATATTTGACATCG
>JBKJMC010000236.1:0-2578 GCA_046596615.1 Ilumatobacteraceae bacterium
GCTCGGTGCGCCGTCGCGCAGCGTGTGCCCTCGTTGTGCGAGCACCAAGTTGCCACACACGGTGTGCGCTGCATGCGGTTGGTACAAGGGTCGCGTCGCCGTCGACGTTAGTTAGTCAGCCACAGCGCAACTGTATTGCCGTTGCAATGTTGCCGATCGCAATAGATGCCCTCGGCGGCGACAAAGCGCCAGCCGAAGTAGTTTCCGGTGCGCAGCAGGCTGCCGCTGCGGGTATACCTATTCTTCTCGTCGGTCCCCCTGATCTCGTGGGCCGCGGCGATTTGCCGCTATACATTGCAACCGAGTTCATCGAAATGCACGAAGAGCCGGCCGCGGCGGTGCGCGGCAAAAAAGATTCAACTCTCGTAGTTGCCGCCGACCTGGTTCGTGACGGCAAGGCCAGCGCGATGATCTCGGCTGGCAACACAGGCGCGACGATGGCGTCGGCGCTTTTGCGCATGGGCCGCATTAAGGGCGTCAAGCGCCCCGCGATCGCCACGCCGATACCTGTGCCAGGCTCGACGCCGACCCTGTTGTTAGACGCCGGCGCGAACGCCGAAGTCGAGGCGATGTGGCTGACGCAGTTCGCCGTGATGGGCTCGATCTACGCGCAGGCCCGTTACGGTATCGATGTGCCGCGGGTCGGGCTGCTCTCGATTGGCGAAGAACCCGGCAAGGGCGACTCGCTGCGCAAAGAGGCCTACGAACTTCTCGGCGCGACGAAGGGCATCGACTTCATCGGCAACGTAGAGGGGCGAGACATTATGACGACTGCTGTCGATGTTGTTGTCACCGACGGCTTCACGGGCAACGTTGCGCTCAAAGCTTTAGAGGGCTCGATGATGGCGATCGTCAAGGCGCTGTTCGAATCGATCGGTGCGCCACAATACAAAGAGCACGCTGACGCGCTCATGCCCGCGCTGCTCGACTTGTATTCAAAGTTCGATCCCGATACGACGGGCGGCGCGATTTTGCTCGGCGTCGATGGCGTGTGCATCATCTCGCACGGTTCGGCCAGTGCCCGCGCAATCTTAAACGGCATCAAGGTTGCCAAAGACATGGTCGAATGCGATATGGTGGCGCGCCTCGCCG
Organism: Ilumatobacteraceae bacterium; assembly: GCA_046596615.1. Taxonomy (GTDB): domain Bacteria; phylum Actinomycetota; class Acidimicrobiia; order Acidimicrobiales; family Ilumatobacteraceae; genus UBA3006. Next base: position 1,093 of record JBKJMC010000236.1, read on the forward strand.
CGGCAATCGCCGCCCAATGAGTGAGAGTTAGTTAGCCAGCTTCGATGAACGAACAATTGCACGCGCTGTCACTGCGCATCGGGCATTCGTTCGCCGACGAGTCGTTACTCGAGTCTGCCGTGATACATCGCAGTTGGATTTCCGAAAACGAGGGCTACGAATCCAATGAGCGCCTCGAGTTTCTCGGCGACGCAGTGCTCGGTTGGATCGTCGCCGACATCGTCTTTCAGCGCCACGCCGATTTGGCGGAGGGCAAGCTCACTGATCTGCGCAAGAGTGTCGTCAATGCGACCGCGCTTGCCCAAGTTGCCGACGACCTAGAAGTGGGCGAGTGCCTATTGCTCGGGCGCGGCGAGGCCGCTGGTGGCGGCAGCCATAAGACATCGATCCTTTCTGATGCGCTCGAGGCGATCATCGGAGCGGTCTATTTAGACGCCGGTGCCGTCGTCGCCTACGAGGTCGTCGGCGCCTTGATGAGCGCGAGCATCGACGACGCAGTCGAGAACATCGACCGCCTCGACGCCAAGACCCGCTTGCAAGAGATGACCGCGCGACTTTTCGACACCGCGCCGCACTACATGATCACAGACTCTGGCCCGGACCACGACAAGACGTTCGTCGCCGTAGTTGTTGTCAACGGGCGTGAGCTTGGCACCGGTGAGGGGCGTTCGAAAAAAGCGGCCGAGCAAATTGCGGCCGAGATCGCCTGCGACATTCTCGATAGCGAACACAAGTAACTCACGTGCCAGAACTGCCCGAGGTCGAAACCGTTCGACGCGGGCTGGCCATGCACGTTGTCGGCAGACGCATCGAACACGTCGAGGTCGGTCGTCTGCGCACTGTGCGGCGAACCAGCCGCGAGGCCCTGATCGACGGGCTCTCGGGCGTTGTGGTTACGAGTGCTGGTCGCCGCGGCAAATATTTGCTCTGCGAGCTTGATTCGGGCGAGACGATGATGATCCACCTGCGCATGAGCGGCCAAGTTTTGGTATCGGCGCGCGGGGCAACAAGACCGCCGCACACGCACGTCGTTTTGCATCTAGCCGCCACAGCCACCCAGCAACCGCAAGAGTTGTGGTTCGTCGACCCGCGCACATTCGGCGAGGTCGTGGTATTCGACCCGCTGAATGCCGCTGTAATTGTGCCCGAACTGGCGCGCCTCGGAGTCGACCCAATCACAGACGAGTTCACGCCCGAAATGTTGTTCGAACGCCTGCACACGAAACGCGGCAAACTCAAGAGTGTGCTGCTCGACCAGAGTGTTGTGGCGGGCATCGGCAACATTTACGCCGACGAGATCTTGCACCTCGCCAAATTGCGACCAGATCGAGTGCCACTTCATCTCGCGCGCGCCACGGTGACACGCCTGCACAGAGCGATAATCAGCGTGTTGCAGGCCGCGGTGCAGGCCGGCGGGAGCACGCTGACCGACACCCAATATGTTGATCTCGAGGGCGATACGGGCAGCTTTCAAGATCAGCACCGC
>JBKJMC010000125.1:0-2901 GCA_046596615.1 Ilumatobacteraceae bacterium
CGTCGTCGCGGTAGACGTCGGTCCCGGCATGTTCACGGGCATGCGCGTCGGCATCGCCTCGGCCAAAGCCATCGCGCAGACTCTCGACGTGCCGCTCATCGGCGTCTCCAGTCTCGAGATATTGGCGCACTCCGTAGGGCCGATGGACGATGTCGTGGTCTCGGTGATCGACGCGCGCCGCGGCGAGATGTACTGGTCGATGTTTCGCCAGCAACAGGGCGCGACGACGCAGGTGCAAGCGCCGCGCGTGGGGCCGCTGGCCGAATTGATGGTCGATGTTGTAGATCGGGGCCAACGAGCGCACTTCGTCGGCGACGGCGCTGTCAGGTACAGATCGGAGATCGAGGAGTCGCTCGCCAACGCGCTGCCTAGTTTCGGTTTCGCCGATGAGCGGCTCTCGCGACCCACGGCGGCGGCGATGATGGCGCTGGCGCACCAGCGTGCCGTCAACGAGCAGTGGCAACCCGCTCACGAGGTCGCGCCACTGTATCTGCGCCAGCCTGACGCCGAGATCAACTGGCAAACCAGGGGCGCAGCGTGAGCATTCTCGATCGACTACTGGGCCGCAACGAAGGTGCGGGACGAGACACTCTCGACTCGGGTTCGCCATTTCTTGCGGTTTCGCAGATGCAGACGCGACACATTCGCCAAATCATGCCGATTGAACAGAGCATCTATCCGCGGCCGTGGACAGCGCGAATCTTCGAAGAAGAGATCGCGCTGATGAAACGCGACAACCGTCAGTATCTGGTCGCCCATGTCGGTGGCGAACTTGTTGGCTACGCGGGTCTGCTGTTCGCCGAAGAAGAGGCGCACGTTACCAATATTGCTGTGAGCCCCGACTGGCAAGGCAGGGGCGTCGCCACCGAGTTGTTGCTCGAATTGGCGTGGTTCGCGCGCGAACACAAATTTAAGGCGCTCACGCTTGAAGTGCGGCACACCAATACGGTGGCGCAGAATTTGTACCAACGGTTCGGATTTGTGCCAGCTGGGGTACGCAAGAAATATTATGAGAACACCGATGACGCAATCGTGATGTGGTGCTCGGACATTCAAGGCGAAGAGTTCGAACGGCGACTGCAAGCGATAGAGAGCGCGCGCACATGATCGTCGGCGATTCAACGGTCGTGCTTGGCATCGAGACAAGTTGCGATGAGACGGCCGCTGCCGTAGTGATGGGTGGCAACGATTTGCTGTCATCGGTCGTCGCCACTCAGCTCGAGATTCACGCCCGCTTCGGCGGTGTTGTGCCAGAGATTGCCAGCCGTGCTCATGTTGAAGCGATTACGCCTGTCGTCGCGCAGGCAATTGAGCAATCGGGCGTGCCAATGGGGCGCATCGACGCAGTCGCTGCCACGGTCGGACCTGGTTTGATCGGCGCACTTCTGGTCGGTGTGGCCACGGCCAAGTCGATGGCGCTGGTGCTCGACAAACCATTTGTCGGCGTAAATCATCTCGAAGCACATTTGTACGCCGCATTGCTCGACGATCCCAACGTCGAGTTTCCGATGCTGGTGGTGCTGGTATCCGGGGGCAACACGCTGTTCGTCGAGATGCGCGCGCACGGCGACTACAGCATCATCGGCCAGACACTTGATGACGCGGCGGGGGAGGCATTCGATAAAGTCGCGAGGTTTCTCAACCTGGGATACCCAGGCGGCCCCGCCATCGACCGCGAGGCGCGCAGCGGTAACTCTGCGGCGATCGAGTTTCCGCGGGCGATGTTGCACGATGGTCTTAATGTCTCATTTAGCGGTTTGAAGACTGCAGTGATCAACTATGTGCGCAAGAACCCCGCCGCGTCCACTTCCGATATTGCCGCGTCATTTCAAACAGCAGTTGTCGACGTGTTGGTCGCCAAGGCAGCGCGCGCCGCGCGACAAATTGGTGCCCGCACGATTGCGCTCGGTGGCGGCGTTGCGGCCAACTCGCTGTTGCGCGAGCAGATGCGCCTGGTGTGCGAGCGCGATTCTTTGCGCTTAGTGTTACCAAGCATGGCAATGTGCACTGACAACGCGGCGATGATTGCCTCGACCGCGTGGTACCGTCTTCGCCAAGACGGTCCGAGCTCGCTAGATGCTGGCGCGCACCCAAATCTCAGGCTCGTAAATTCATGAGCACCAATATAAAATCGTTCGCCAATCTGGCCCCGCTCAAGTTGGGTGAGCATTGCGTATGGCCGCCCGTCGTGCTTGCGCCGATGGCGGGGGTGACGAATGCGCCGTTTCGGTCGCTGTGTCGCAAATTCGGGCCAGACCTTATATATGTCAACGAAATGGTCATGGCCACTGGCCTGGTTCGGGGCAGCAACAAAACCGACACGATGCTCAAGTTCGGCCCCGATGAAACATTTCGCAGCCTGCAGTTGTACGGCAGCGACCCCGAGATGATGGCGCGCGCCGTGCACAAACTTGGGTCTGCTAATTCTGTCGATCACATCGACCTCAACTTCGGTTGCCCGGCGGCCAAGGTCACGCGTCGTGGTGGTGGTGCCGCCGTACCGCTGAAACGCAAACTTTTGCGCGCGATTGTCACCCAAGCGGTCGAGGCCGGCAGGGCTTATGGCATCCCGATTACGTGCAAGTTTCGGATGGGTGTTTCTGACGACTTGATTACGTTTGTCGAAACCGGTTTGATATGCGAAGACTCTGGCGCGGTGGCTGTGGCGTTGCACGCTCGCACCGCGCAGCAGCATTACGCGCCGAACGCGCATTGGGAGGCGATCGCCGAACTTAAGCAAGCGGTACGCAGTATTCCCGTGCTCGGAAACGGTGACATCTGGGAGGCCGCAGACGCCGTGCGCATGATTGAGCAGACAAATTGCGACGGTGTTGTGATTGGTCGCGGTTGCCTCGGCAAGCCATGGTTATTTGGTGACCTCGTCGATGCCTTCAGCGGTAG
>JBKJMC010000015.1:0-7841 GCA_046596615.1 Ilumatobacteraceae bacterium
AAACCACCCAAGATCGCGCCGAGAATTAATTGGCCGCCGAGACTTGAGTACGGCTCAAGATAGGCGCGATTAAAGACAAAGAGCCCGATCACAAACACTGAGACCACTGACGTGATGATGCGAACGGCACTTCGCGTACGTGCCCGACCAACCCATACGCGCGTGCGCATGCGACCCTCGTCACGAGCGCATTGCGCCAGATGGCCTAAGAGGAGGCCGATATCACGCGCCTGATGTTGCGATGCTGTAACCAGCGCGGCTGTTACGAAGTCGGCAGTCGGATGGTCGACATCTTCGGCGAACCTGCGCAAGCCGTCGCCGAGCGAGCCATACGCGATGAAGATGCTTAGCCGCTCGACGGCTGCGGCGATCGCCAGCGGGGCATGCGGAGCCGTGGCGATGATTGCCTGCTCAAGACCGTGCGAGCCAGCGAGAGTATCGCGTAGCTGTTCTGTCCACGAGGCAATCGCTTCGACGAACGCCTGCTCGTCGCGACGCTTGGTCGGCGCCGCGCCGACACCGGGCAACAGTGCAACTACTGCCGACGCCGCGAGGCCGACAATTGGCCACCCAGTAACGAAGTAAAACGCCAACCCTACGCACGGCGAAAACAGCAATGTCGGGCGAATGCGTTTCTTGTTCACCTCTTTTTTGCGCACGAGCGGCGCTACTAAACGCTCACCGCGAGCTCCGATCAAGGAGACGAGACATCCCAACCCAATGAACGCGCCGCACAGCGCCACCAAAAGACTCGTCATCGCGGGCCGCGCCAGTGCGCCAAGGCATCGAATCCGTGCTCGCGCAGCAACGATTGCGTCGATTCGCGCAACGGATACGCGGGCACTGCCACGCCATCGCTTCCGCTTTGAAATATTTCGTTGGAGATGATGTTGATACCGTCGCTGTCGATCACTTCTCGGATCGAAGTGATTCGGCGCTGGCGCTGCGAGTTGTCAATGTAGACGACGATGTGAACCGCGCTCGCGATTAAGAGATTTACCGTCTCGATCGGCAGGCCGGTAGACGCCATCGAAACATAGGCCGCGAGTTTTGGAAACACCGAGCGGGTGCTGTCGGCGTGCATCGTGCACATCGAGCCGTTGTTGCCCTGACCCATCGCCAGCAGCATTGGGAACGCCTCGGCGCCACGCACTTCGCCAACGATGACGCGGTCTGGGTCCATCCGCAACGCCATGCGGGTTAGATCGGCGAGCGTGATCTCGCCGCGCCCCTCGATGTTGGCTGGGCGCGCCTGCAACGCGTCATGATCGGGGTGCTGTTCCTCAAAACGCTCGATTCCGAGTTCGTAGGCATCCTCGATCGTGATAATTCTTTCGCTCGGTGGAATCTCATTGATTAACGCGCGCATCAAGGTGGTCTTGCCAGAGCCCGTGCCGCCGGCGATCACGATATTGCGCCGAGCCCTCACGGCGGCAGCGAAAAACTCTTGCACCGTGCCCGAGAACGCACCGCCGCTGCGTAATCCATCGAGCGATGAGATCTCGAAGCGGTGGCGGCGAATGACGAGGCTCGGGCGCGCCGACACCTCCATCGTCGCAAAAAGGCGCGAGCCGTCCGGCAACTGTAGATTCAAGTCAGGGTTACCCGCGTCGAAGCGTCGCTCGGTGCTCCCCATTCGTGTTGCTGCACGACGAATTAGTTCGATCAGTTCGTCGTCGGTATCGACGATCGGTTCGCGTTTAACTCTCGAGCCGTCGCGCATCTTGACCCACACCGCCGCCGCGCCCCGTACGTGAATATCGCTAATTTCTGGGTCGTCTAGGAGTGGTTGCAAGCGTCCTAACCCAAGGACATGGGCAATTACGGCGTTGGTCAGGCGTTGTTCTTGGTTGGCGGTGAGCACGGCACGCGCCTCAGAACGCCTGGCGCTACTCAGGCGCGCCAGTTCGACGCGCAACGCACTGCGGGCAAGGTCGTGTTCGTCCTCGGATGTCGGCTCACCGTCGCCAGCAGATCGCCGAGCAATGCGGTCGTCGGCGAGCAGTTCGCTGACCCTGCTCGCGAGCGCCCCGACAAGACCGGTGTCGGCGGCTTCGAATTGACCGCGCTCGGCGACTTCAACAAGCGTCACGGTGCACCGCGCTCACTGGCGTCGTCAGCGGCAACATCTTCGCCGACCAAAACAATGTGGATCCTGCCCGCGCCGGCCACCGCCGTTGCCAAGTCGAGCGACCCGCGCAGTGTGATCACCGCGTGATCAGAAAAGTTCTCGGGCAACCGCACAGACCACACCGTCACGACGGTTTCAAACATTCGCGGCGGATTCGCCGTATTCAGCGTCATCTCGGGCGCCAATACAACCCGCACGTGATCGCCGGGCGAAATTTCGATCGGAAAATTGCCAACAGCGACGGCCGCCGAAGTTAACGCCTCCGTTGCTAAAAGTGGATTGCTAGCGCTAACCATCGAGCTGGACAGCGGAACTCTTGATCCGACATCTACTGCCAAAGTTTGACCTACGAGTGACTGCGCCTCAGTGCCAGCAACGAAATACCTTGCGGCATCGCCCGGCACCTCTGTTGCGATTAGATCACCTGGCACGATCACGTGACCGCGCTGAAGCGAGTGCGAGCTCGCAACAACCGTCTGCGACTCGGTGCCGCTTCGGTACATCAACATCGCTCCGAGCGCGCCGCCGATAACCAAAACCAGGCCTATTGCCATTTCTGGAATGCGCCGCTTGCTCTCTGCGACCTGGTCTAAATCTTCAGGTAGTGCTCTTCTAATGTCGTCCATTACTCGTCCCCTTGATCTCGTCAAGGCATAAACGGCAATCCGCGATGTGCGGTGCTGCCTACCCTTGCTCGCTTGTCAATCCGCCGACTGGTGCGATGTGTAACTGTTGTTGATTTAAGTGCAGAACAATTCACAATTGCAAGTGAAATCTTTGAATTTCTATAATTACAACTGTGCAGTTCGCTGAACTAAAATTTTCGCTGTGCTAATCTCAGCCAGTGGCCACACGTCCGCTGAGCCAATCGGCGAATCCATTTCTTAGGGACAATCATGCCCCCGTTGATGTGGAGACAACTTCCTTTGATCTTCGGGTCACCGGACACATTCCGGCCGAACTCAACGGTCGGTACCTGCGCAACGGGCCAAACCCGATGGACAACATTGACCCCGAGAATCATCATTGGTTTGTTGGAGACGGGATGGTCCACGGCCTGCGGCTGCGCGACGGTAACGCCGACTGGTATCGCAACAGGTGGGTGCGCAGTAAGGGCGTTTCGGCCGCGCTTGGCGAAGCCCCGGTGCCTTCAGACTGGCCGGCTGAGAATATGGATTTCGCTGCGAACACCAATGTCATCGGCCATGCCGGCAAGACATTCGCCGTGGTCGAGGGAGGTGCACCGCCGGTCGAACTGGGATTCGAACTTGAAACCATTCGCGCTAGCAACCTGAATGGCACTTTGCCTCAGGCGTTTTCGGCCCACCCCAAACGAGACCCGAAAACGGGCGAACTCCATGTCATGGCCTACTGGTGGGGATGGGGTAATCAGGCGCAATACCTAATTGTGAATGTCGCAGGCGAGGTTCGACGAACCGTCGACATTTCGCTTCCCGGTTCGCCAATGTTGCACGACCTTGCATTTACTGAAAAATATGTTTTGATTCTTGATTTGCCTTGCGTGTTCAATCTCGATATGGCGATGAGTGGCATAAGATTCCCGTACCACTGGGACAACACGTATCAAGCTCGCATCGGTCTGCTGCCGCGCGAAGGTTCGGCTGGGGACATCCTTTGGTTTGAAATAGATTCGTGCTACATCTTTCATCCGATGAATGCCTACGACGCCCCCGATGGCACTGTTGTTCTGAACGCAGTGCGCCATGATCGAATGTTTTCGTCGGAATTGCGCGGACCAAATGAAGGACCACCAACACTTGATCAGTGGATACTAAATCCAGTAACACGTGCGGCGAAGCATCAACTACTCGATGATCGACCACAAGAGTTTCCGCGGATTGATGAGCGTCTCGTAGGGCAACACAATCGTTTCGGGTATAGCGCCGGCGTCGGCGCCATTTTTGCTCAAGACGTGCTCATCAAACACGATCTTGAATCCGCTACCTCGCAAGTTCGCAATGATGGGACGCGCTTCGGGTATGGCGAGCCGGTGTTTATTCCTCGATCGCCGGACGCCACCGAGGATAACGGTTGGGTCATGGCCCTGCGACACGATCACGAGACCAATCTCTCCGAACTCGCCATCATTGACAGTCGGGCGTTCACTGACGATCCAGTAGCCGTCGTGCACCTACCCGTACGCGTACCAAACGGCTTTCACGGCAATTGGATTGCAGTCAATTAGGACAATTGTTTGGGCGTAGCCTGATGGGGCGATGATTGAGCCATTAATTGCGGGTCTGCAGAGAGCCGCCGATGGGATCTACGGGGTGGCTCCAGAGAACTTAATTCAACAACAAGAAGTGGCCTTCCGTGACTCCGTCACGGATCTGCCGCTGGACTTTGATTACATTACCGAAATCGGCCGCAATCACTCAATTGCGGTTATGGACCGCGAAGTCAGGCGGTTCACAGCACTGATGCCACAAAACGCCCGCATCGTAGATGTGGGTGGATGCTGGGGGTGGCACTGGCGCAACCTTTCAGAGGTACGACCCGACATCAAAGTGTTTATTGTTGATTTTGTTCGGAGTAACTTGTTACGAGCGAAGATTGTGCTCGGTTCAAGCATTGACAATTCAATTTTCCTCGTGCACGGAGATGCCCTCTCCCTTGAGTTTCCTGACAATTCTTTTGACGGATACTGGACGGTGCAGACGATTCAACACATACCAGACTTGAATGGCGCTATCGGTGAGGCCCGCCGCGTTCTAAAAGTTGGAGGTCACTTTGCAAACTATTCATTGAACGTCCAACCCATAATTCGCGCAATCTCAAGGTTAAGCGGCAAGCAATATGTCGAAGAAGGCAAGTTTGGAAAGCACCTCTTTTTGAGACGCGCTTTGCCTCAACAAAGCGAGCAAATATCAAACTGCTTTAATGCTGTTGTGAAGCGAAGATTCTCAGAGTTTCTGTTTCAGCCAAATTTGCGCACAACCTTCACGGGACAGGAGCATTCAAAACTTGGCAAACTTGATTCCCTATTATCGTGCTCGTCCCCACTTCTTGGCTCACTGGCGCGACAACAGTCGTTTCATTGCATTGCTGGACCTCGGACGACTAAAACTCAATAGACGCTTAAGTTAATCGGCGTGGGCGTAGCCTTATGGGGCGATGAAAACACCGGCCCAGGTCACACCCCCGCGCGTTCTGCCAGTTGCCAACGACAACTGTTGGTGCGGTAGCGGTCGCAAATACAAGCGCTGCCACAAGCCGCTTGAGGGCCGCGTGTTGCAGGGTCTAGTTAGCCCGATGCGCGAAGTGCCGAGCCACATCGCCAGGCCACCGTACGCCGAGACGGGCCAGGTCAACAGGTGGGCAGAGTCTGCAGTCAAGACACCCGAAATCATCGCCCGCATGCGTGTTGCCGGCGAAGTCGCGGCAGAAGTTCTTAAGTTAGCGGGCGAGTTCGTGCGCCCAGGCATAGCCACCGACGAGATTGACGTTTATGTGCACCAGCTTTGCATTGAACGAAATTCGTACCCGAGCCCGCTCAACTATTCCAACTATCCCAAGAGCGTCTGTACTTCTGTAAATGAAGTGATCTGCCACGGAATACCCGACTCACGCGTGCTGCTGGAAGGCGACATCATCAACCTCGATGTCACTTGCTTTATCGGCGGCGTGCACGGCGACACGAACGCAACTTTCGCAGTTGGCGAAATCACCGCAGAAAGCAAGCGACTAATTCAGGTTACAGAAGATTGTATTTGGCGTGGGATCGAGGCCGTCGCACCGGGCAGGCCGCTGAGCGATATCGGCAGAGCAATTGAGTCGCGGGCCAAGCAAGACTCACTCGGCGTTGTGCGCGCATTTATTGGTCACGGGATTGGCGAACAGTTTCACACCGACATTCAGGTCCTGCATTACTACGACTCGCACAACAACACGATCATGCGGCCAGGAATGACGTTTACGATTGAGCCGATGATCACACTCGGCACGTGGCAACACAAAATGTGGAACGACGACTGGACGGCCGTTACCGCGGACGGCAAACGCACCGCGCAGTTCGAACACACGATCTTGGTAACCGACTCCGGCTGCGATGTATTAACCGGTGGGGCTGGCGCCGTGTCGCCATCAGCACCATGGTCGCGATAGCTAGATAGAAAGCAATCCGAGTGATCGACGACCAAGACAGCGATCGCTACGAGCGGTTTGACCGCAGCGCATGGTCGCAACTGCGCGCCATGACCCCGATGACGCTGAGCGCCAAGGATCTCGACGAATTGCGGGGCATCAACGATCGCATCGACCTTGACGAGGTCACCGCTGTATACCTGCCGCTAACCCGCCTGCTCAACTTGTATGTCAGCGCGACGCAGAACCTGCATCGAGTTTCTTCAACGTTTCTCGGCGCGCTCGCGCCGAAGATGCCATACGTGATTGGTATTGCCGGCAGTGTGGCGGTGGGCAAGAGTACGTCCGCTCGAATCTTGCAGGCGCTGCTGACACACTGGCCTGAGCACCCCCGCGTCGAGCTCGTCACGACTGACGGGTTCCTGTATCCGAACAGCGTCCTAGAGCAACGCGGGATCATGAACCGCAAGGGCTTCCCAGAAAGTTACGACACCAAACACCTGTTGCGATTTTTGCGCGAGGTCAAGGGCGGGACCGACGAGGTCGCCGCCCCCGTTTATAGCCATGTGGTCTACGACATCGTGGACGACGAAAGGCAAATTGTCCGGCGCCCCGACATCTTGATCATTGAAGGACTAAATGTGTTGCAAGTAGGAAGCGAGTCGACAGAGTTTGTCTCTGACTACTTCGACTTTTCGATCTATATTGACGCCGCCGAAATGGACATCGAGAATTGGTATGTCGAACGATTCATGACGTTGCGCGAGACGGTATTTCAGAACCCCGACAGTTTCTTTAAGCACTTCGCCGCGCTTACAGAAGACCAAGCATCCGAGATGGCGCATGGAATCTGGCGTGAGATTAATGGCAAGAACCTGCACGAAAATATTGCCCCGACTCGTCAAAGGGCATCACTCGTAATGCACAAGAGCGCAGATCACCGCATCTCCGAGGTGCACCTGCGCAAACTTTAGAAGTTAGCGGTGCAGAGCGTTTAGGTAATTGTAGACGGTAATCCGCGACACTCCCATCGCGTCGGCAACATCTTCGACAGCCCGCCGCAAAGTGAACGCGCCGCGCTCGTCAAGCATGCGGATTGCCAATTGCTTGTCGTTGCGCGAAAGAGTCGCCAGTCGACCGCCCATTTCCTTTTCAACTGCATCGATCAGGCGATCAAGGGCACCGTGAAGCAACGGCAACCTTACGCCGGCGATCGTCTCGCCCTCCCAAACCAGCGGAATGTCGGCCGCCTGAACATCGCTCGCGGCGACAATCTGCGCGCCAAGGGCGACGACAATTGGCCGCAGTGCCGTCAGCAGCGGATGGTTGGGAACACTCAAGATTCGCCCCCAGATTTGCCGACGGCGACGCTGACATAGGTAGCTCCATTGTCATAGGCAGATTTCATCAAGTCAGAAATTACGAGTGGCAATTTATCTTGGGCGACAGAAAATGAAGAACCGAACGGTCCAAAATCGACGCTGACGCCATGGGCCTCGACCGCGGCGACTGCGGCGGTAACGTGGGCGCCGGGTGCGCCGGCGACAAACGGCTCAATTGTGAACTCAACTGTGAGCATCATGGCTTCCTTTCACGGATCTCGTGC
>JBKJMC010000002.1:0-4052 GCA_046596615.1 Ilumatobacteraceae bacterium
CGGCGCAGGGGTGGGAGAGGCCCTCAACCGTGCCGCCCTCGCCGAGGCCAAGCGTCAGGGAGCCACGACCGTTGATCTCACTTCGCGCCCGTCGCGAGAGTCGGCCAACCGCCTGTATCGGCGGCTCGGTTTCGTGGCCCGCGACACCAACGTGTACCGATATACCGGCTAGCAGTCGGTGGCATCGCGTAAGCATCGACACGCTTGGGCCATGCGCGCTGGCGATAACCGCACGAGTCGACGCCTAAACGATTTTCTTTGAATCGTGTGGATGTTGTCAAAGTTGACGACACAAGTTGTTGGCACGCCATCAGATTTTGGATTGAGTTCAAGCTCCGAGACCAGTCCGCGTTGCGTCCGGCTGAGGGCGGCCACTGTCACCGCCCCAATGTGATCTGCGATCGGGTCGCGGGTAAGCACTAGAACTGGTCGGTCGCCACCTGGTGTTGAGGCGAAGCAGATTTCACCTCGCTGCATCTTGCCACTCTGCCCAATCTTCTGCGACGCCCCACTCTGAAATCTCTTGCAGCGTGAATTCGTCGTCTTGCAACGGTTCCTTTGCCCAAATGTCTGCCTCTACTTCGCTGGCGAGACGCACCAAATGTTTGTGTAGTGCATCACGAAGTATTTGTGAACGATCAAGGCCCAATTCATCAGCCCACCGCTCGAGGTCTGCCGCGTCGTCGTCGCTTACCCGAAAACTAAGCATTGTCATACAGTTATTATATTCTGTATGACACGACCTAGCAACGGTATTTTCGACAGAATTCTTGAGGCCGTTATTTGCTTGAGGCGCTGCGAAATGAGCAGGTAGCGAGGTGGTCGTTGACCAGCCCGAGCGATTGCATCGAGGCGTAGATCGTTGTCGGCCCGACAAACTTGAATCCGCGCCTGAGCAGCTCTTTCGATAGCGCCGCAGACTCCGGCGACGTCGCGGGCACGTCGGCGAGCGTACGCGGGGCTTTCCTCGGTTTTGCTGGCGCGAACGACCAAATCAGTTTCGACAGTGAGCCAAGTTCGTCCTGCACTTTTAGAGTTGCCTTGGCGTTTGCGATCGTCGCCTCAATCTTGAGTCGGTTGCGGACTATGCCCTCATTGTTCATCAAGCGAGCGACGTCCTTGGGTTTGAACCGTGCCACGATGTTGGGGTCGAATCCTTTGAAAGCAACGCGAAACTCTTGGCGCTTGCGCAGGATTGTCAGCCACGAGAGTCCCGCCTGAAAACCTTCGAGGCAAAGTTTTTCATACAGGCAAGAGTCGTCTTTAACGGGCCTGCCCCATTCGGTGTCGTGGTAGTGAATGTAGATCGGGTCAGAAAGGCACCAGCCGCAGCGCTTTTTGTTGTCGGTGGCGCGAACCGTTGGTTTGCTAATTGTCATGCGGCGATGTGTGCGCGAAATCTGAAAATTGCCGGCAGTTTTTCATAATCATTGACTGAAAATCTATCGCCGGGCGGCGCACCCCCGTGTCGATATCGCAAATACTGACGCGGGGGACTGTGTAAAACTGTCTGCGTGTCGGCGACGAATGCAAATTTCAACGAGTTGATGGGCAACAGCAACTTTAAAAAGTTCGTCGCGGCTCGATTTCTGTCAAACGTCGGCAATGGAATGACGGCGGTCGCTATGTCGTTCGGAGTGCTTTCAATTGACGGAGCGACAAAGACAACCTTGAGTTTGGCGATGGCCAGTCTGTGGGTTCCGATGGTCGCACTTATGCTGATCGGCGGAGTATTTGCAGATCGAGTTAGGCGCAATTTATTGGTCGGGGGAACCGATCTGCTCGCAGGCGTCATCGCCGCTGGCATGGCCCTGAATTTCATTGGCGGCGACGCGTCGATTGTCGTCGTGTATGTATTGAATTTCCTATTCGGGATTCTCGTGGCGCTGTGGGTGCCAGCATTTCTCGGGCTCCTGCCGCTCGTGGTAAGCGACAATGAACTGCAGTCGGCCAATTCGCTCATGGGAATGATGACCAACTTCGGATTTCTAATCGGCGCCTTCGCGGGCGGGTCGATCGTTGCCGGTGCCGGTCCGGGATGGGCGTTCGCGGTTGACGCCGGTTCGTTTGTGATTGCCGGATTGTTGGTCTTGAATCTGAAAATAGAAAATGTCAAGCCGAATCCGAGTCAGCGCCCACCATCACTAATCCACGAACTTCGTGAAGGTTGGACGGAACTTCTGGTTCGTAAATGGGTGTGGGCGGTCATTCTGGGAACTTCAATTCTCAACATGAGCTGGGAATCGGTGCTGGCCGTACTTGGACCGTTGCAATTCAGCGAACAATATGGCGGGGCGCGGCAGTGGGGGATTCTCATTGGTTTCGAGAGCGTCGGCATGCTGGTAGGTGTCTTGATAGCGATTCGGGTTCGGCCACGGCATCCGATGCGATTGGCCTTGGTCGCAATGATTCTGCCGAGTCTGCTGACAATTGGCATAGGTATTCATCTGCGCCTATGGATTCTGGCGATCTTGGCGATAGGTGCCGGTATTGGAATTGACATTTTCGGAGTGATTTGGCTTACCTCAATTCAGAGGAGCATTCCCGGCGACTCGCTGTCTCGTGTCATGAGTTACGACGCATTTGGTTCCAATGTTCTTGTGGCGCTCGGCCTCGTTACGGCCGGACCTCTGTCTCAATGGATCGGTACTGGACGTTCGCTGGTAGTGATCGGGCTTGTTTCAATTTCGGCAATACTCGCGACTCTCTTGGTCCGAGAGGTGCGCGATCAGCGTATGTGCGAGACATCCCATAGATGATGAATGGGGTCGTGTAATAGGTACTTGCCAAACGACTCGCAGGTGAATGCGGCTCCGTCGCTGCGCAGGCCAGTGCGGGCCCACTCGCCACCAGAGACGCCGTCGAAGCGCTCGGCGAGTTGGTCGCCGGCCACTGCCAGTTCGCGTCTGATGATGTGCGGGTCTTGGGCGTGATATTTGTCGGCGATCGCCGTTGCATCTTGATCCCAATTGGCAAAGGTCGGGGCGTCTTGGCTAAGCATTGACTCGAGGCGCGCATCGAATAGGCGAAACACATCGCGAACGTGGCAACCATACTCGGCTGGCGACCACACATCGGGGCGCGGGCGTAGGGTGGCGCTCGGGTGGGTGAGCACTGCCTCCCACTGTGAGGCGATGTCGCGAATAGTTGAGCCGAAATTGCGCGGTACGACGGTGGCGGAGTCGTAGGCGCAATCGGGGCATGGTCGCTCGAGAACCCATGTCCAATTTTTTGTGTCTGGTGAAATTGTCATGGTGCCGAGAGTAGCGCGAGTGCGAGAGCCTCGCTGAGTGTGCCCGCCAGATCAACGCGTAGACCTTTGTGAGTTGATTCGCTGCTGGCGGGCACAATTGCGCGCGTGAATCCGAGGCGCGCTGCTTCGGCGAGACGGCGCGACATTTGGCCGACCTGGCGTATTTCGCCGCCGAGCCCGACCTCGCCGCAGACGACAAGATCAGCCGGGATCGGTTTGTTGGTGACGGCCGAGACGAGCGCCATGCACAACCCGAGGTCGCCGCCAGGTTCGCCGAGTTTTACGCCGCCGACAACCGACGCGTAGACCTCGTGTTGGGCGAGGCTGATGCTGGCGCGGCGCTCGAGCACGGCGAGCAACATTGCGAGGCGGCCGGGATCGAGGCCCTGCGCTGAACGGCGCGGCGGCACGTTGTTGCCTGTTGGATTAGTGAGCGCCTGCACCTCAACGAGCAGTGGGCGCTGGCCCTCGAGGGTGGGCACGACGACCGAGCCGGCGACACCCGATCGGCGATCGGCGAGAAACATTTTGCTGGCGTCGGGCACGCCGATTAGGCCGCGCTCTGTCATCTCGAAGAGCCCGAGTTCACTTGTCGAGCCGAAGCGATGTTTGACGGCGCGTAACAGGCGCAGGGCGTGGTGGCGCTCGCCTTCAAACGAGAGCACGGTGTCGACGACGTGTTCAAGAACGCGCGGACCGGCAAGGCCGCCCTCCTTGGTGACGTGGCCGACCAAAATCGTTGGCAAGTTGCGGTATTTAGCCTCTTGCACGAAGCGGTGCGCGCACCCGCGCACTTGCA
>JBKJMC010000119.1:0-9419 GCA_046596615.1 Ilumatobacteraceae bacterium
TGCAGGCTGTGCATCGCTAGAGGTATAACCCTGTGAATTGGCTGGGGAAAACTAATTAGAGCGCGACTACGGAGAGCTTGATTGTGGCCTCAACGTCTGGGAATAGACCAACTAGAACTGAATGCTCGCCGATGTTGCGCAATGGCTCAGCGATAACGATCTGCTTGCGATCAATTGTGATACCAGACTGGCTAAGAACTGCGTCGGCGATCTCCGTTGGCGAGACGGAACCGAACAGGCGACCTTCCTTGCCAACCTTTGCCGCGATCGTGAAAGTGCTCTGCATCAACTTGGTGCTCAAGGCCTGAGCCTCATTGCGACCAGCGCTTTCGCGTTGGTCGCGAGATTTGCGCATCACCTCTGCCTGTACGACGGCACCGTCAGATGCCTCGATGGCCAAGCCCTTTGGAAGCAAGAAGTTGCGGGCATGCCCACCGGACACAGTAATGATGTCGCCACGACGGCCAACACCAGCGATATCTGAACGCAGTAATACTTTCATGACTTAGGCCTCCGGCGTAATCGTTGCGTCTGGCGTGGCGACGTCGACAACGGTGCTGGTGATTGGAACGTCTGTGGGCGAGGTAGTAGCTGAACTGCGAGACGGCATCGGTTTCTTGTTGCCCTTGTAGGGGCGGCCACCCGAGTAACCGCCGTCGTCGTCATCGCGGTCGTCACCGCGGCGCGGCGCACGGTTGGCGGCAACGCGCTTGGTATATGGCAAGAGCGCCATTTCGCGGGCGTTCTTTACCGCCAAGGCGACGTCGCGCTGCTGCTGAACGGTGTTGCCGTTCATGCGTCGGGCGCGCAACTTGGAGCGGTCGGACATAAAACGCTGCAACAAATTGACATCTTTGTAATCGATGAAGTCACTCTTCTCTTTACCCAAAATATTTGGGCGCTTCTTGTATTTGCGCAGTGCCGCCTTGGCCGCGCGGGCCTTATTTTTTTTACTTGTCATGGTCTGGGTCCTTTATCGATAAATTGCTTTGATTTTATTGAATGAACTAGAACGGCTCTTCGCCGCTGTCGTGGGGACTTGCTTCGCCACCAGGGTTCGAGCCCCGCGAGGCGCCACCCGCATTGTCTTTCTTCGTGGTGCGCTCGACAGTTGCTGTGGCCCAACGCAGGCTCGGCCCGAGTTCGTCGGCGATGACATCGATCGCGGTGCGCTTGTCGCCTTCGCGGGTGGTGTATTCGCGCTGCTCGAGGCGGCCGGTAACAACAATTCGGGCGCCCTTAGAGAGTGAGGCCGCGGCATTCTCGCCGAGCTCACCCCAAGCTGTGACATTGAAAAATGAGGTCTGCTCTTGCCATTCGTTGTTGACTTGGTACCGACGACTGACGGCGATGCCAAATGAGGCAACGCCGCGCCCTGTCGTGGTGAAACGCAACTCTGGGTCGCGCGTGAGGTTGCCGACGAGAGTAATGGTGTTATCAGCCATAGTGATTGCTCCTTATCTGCTGTTACTTCTACGAATTATTTCTAATGCTGTTGTGGTCAGGATTAATTGGTCAAGACGTGGTCACAGGAAGACCGCGACGCACCGCTTCTGGGTCTGGCAATCGAAGCAATTTATGACGCAGCACATCGTCGGCAATGCGCAGGGTGCGCTCGACATCATCAAGCGCGCCACCTTTGGCTGACACGTTGAAGATTGCGTAGTATCCGTCGTTTTGCTTTTTGATTGGGTAAGCAAGTTTGCGCTTGCCCCACCAATCGACCGTGCCGTGCACTGTGCCGCCGGCACCTTCGATTGACTTCGTCACAGTATTAATCCAACTGTGTGCAACGGAGTCTTCAAGACTGCCGTTGACAATGAGCATTAATTCGTAAGCACGCATCGCGTGGTAACTCCCTTCGGTTCTGGCCAAAGGCCAGAGCCCCGTGAGGGGCAGGGTGGATATGGAAAGGTGAGTGTAACGGCACATCAGCACCATGCCACAGGGCTGTCACAGGGATAGCGAGTGGCTGCGGGCCAGCCGAGTCACAGCGATGTTATTCACCCACCGCGGTGGTCTCGCGCACTCGCCGCGACATGGGGATAGAGCGCAACAGGTGGTGCCAGCCGCACCGGCGGCACGCCTCGACTACATAGGCCGTGTAGTTGTGTTGTTGTTGGCGCAATCGCTCGAGTTCGTTAGGCGTCGTCACGCAGCGGCCGTGCTTGGGCAGGTACGGCCCAAATACATACGTAACGAGAACAACATTGTCGGCCACGCAGATCGGGCACAAAACGCGGGTCTCGTCACCGAAGTTTCGCGCCGCGCGCAGTAGCTCCGGGTGCGCATCGCAAACTTGATCTTTACGCAATCGACCCTTGCGATACTCGTTGATGAGCGCGCGTCGCGTGAGGCGGTGATCGATGACGCCGCCGATCGCCTCGCCCGTATCGTCAGAAATGTTGAGCGCGCTCAGCCAACCCGCGGCGATGCGTCGACCAGTCATAACAGCGAACAATAGTCAGTTGCCGAGCGCACGCCAACAAATTTCCTAAAGCCGTTGCTCATCGCCTCTGAAGCGTCCACCACTCGTCCAAGCGGCGGCGGATTTCGGTCTCGCCGAGCAAGCCTTCCTCGAGCCTGATCTCCATCAAAAAATTTAACGCCACTCCGACGCCGGGGCCCGGCGAAATGCCGAGTTGCAACATCACCGCTGCGCCGTCAAGTTCGGGGCGCAAGGCGGCTAGCTCTTCTTGCGACGCCAGCACGGCGATGCGCGATTCGAGATCGTCCATTCGCTTAGAAAGCATCAGTGCCTTCTTTTCGTTTCGCGTTGTGCAGTCGCAACGCGTCAAGACGTTCAACTCATTTAGATAGCGTCCCGCGTCGCGCACATATCGACGCACGGCAGAATCCGTCCAGCCCATTTGATAGGTGTGAAAGCGCAGATGCAAGGCCACGAGTTCGGTGATCGCCTCGAGATCTTCGGTCGAGTATTTGAGCTCTTTGAGGCGCAGCTTGCTCATCCGTGCACCGACAACTTCGTGGTGGTGAAAACTGACGCCCTTGCCGTCCTTGATCGAGCGCGTCTTGGGTTTACCGATGTCGTGAAATAGCGCGGCCAGGCGCGTGATTCGAAAATCGAAGTCGCTAGACGCGTCCGGCTTAACATTCTCTACGACGGCGAGCGTATGCGTAAGCACATCCTTGTGCCGATGAATTGGATCTTGCTCGAGCTTCATCGCCGGCAACTCTGGGAAAAAGTGTTGCGCGAGCCCCGAATCGACCAAGAACCACAGACCCGCGGTCGGATGGTCGGTAACGATCAGTTTGTCGAGTTCGCCGCGAATTCGCTCAGCAGAACAAATCTTGATCCGCTCATGCATCTCATTAACAGCAAGTACCAGTTCGGGCACTGGCTGCATGTCCAGCGCTGACATGAATCTCGCGGCGCGCATCATTCTCAACGGGTCGTCAGAAAAACTTATCGTCGGCGACAATGGTGTTCGTAAAACGTGTGCCAGCAAATCGACTGCACCGTTGTGCGGGTCGACCAGTTGCGGATCTTCAGAAGTCAACTCAAGCGCCATCGCGTTGATCGTGAAGTCACGGCGCGAAAGATCCGTCGTGATTTCGTTCGAAAACTTGACCTCGGGCTTGCGCGATTCGGGCGCATAGGCCTCGGCGCGATGTGTCGTAATCTCTAGAGAGCGACCGTTCTTCATCGCGCCGATTGTGCCGAAACGCTCGCCCTGGGTCCAGATCGAATCCGCCCAACCGTGCACGATCTCCTTGATCTTGTCTGGCGTGGCATCGGTTGTGAGATCGAAATCGAGCGACCCCGTGTCGCGATCGAGCAGCAAATCGCGCACCGTGCCACCCACAACGAAAAGCCGAAATCCAGCCACTCCGAAGCGACGAGCAATTGGCGCCAATTCTGACAGCACTGGAGCAAATCGCTGCGGGATCATGGATTTCAGGTTAGGCGCGAACCGCGCCGTACCATTGGCGGAAGATAATGAATAAATTCTTTGCGGCCTTGATCTCGTTTATTGCAATGTGCAGTGGCGCCCTTGCCTCAACCGCACCGATAGTCTCGGCGGCCGGCACGGTGCAAAATTTCGATCTGCGACTTTCGGGTCAGTACTTCAATATTTCGCAGGGTTCGAACCTGCGCTTCATCGTTAGCGTCAACGACGAGGCTGCACTCTTGGCCGTCATTGCGGACCGATCCGCCGTGATACGAGTAGTCGCCAAGACTCCCGTAACTTCACGGGCGCAAGTTAGCGGTGTCAGCGATGGCAGCATTGACGTAGCGACCGTGTCCCAAGTTGAAACGCCAATTTCAAGTGCGCTGTCGTCAGCTGGCGGCAGTCTTACTTTTGTGGTCGCCACAACTACGAGAGCGAGCAAGATCGCGCTGACTCTAAAAAGTCCGGGCATTTATCCAATCGAAATTGAAATCGTGCAGGCCAAGACAGTGGTGGCGACACTGACGACGTTCATCAATGTTTTCGCCGCGACCGCCGCATTCCCACGGATGCCCGTTGCGGTTGCCGTCAGTATTGCATCGCCGCCGACATTTCAGCCAGACGGCACCACGACTATTACTAACGGCGCACGCACCCAGTTAATTCGCCTCGCCGACCTACTCGACGCCAAGGCGGGGCCAATTTCTGTTCAAGTACAACCCGAACTACTAGACGGTCTCGAACGCTCGACCGATGTAGCCGACAACGACTTGCTCGTGAGGTTGCGTGCCAAATTTGCGCAGCACGAGTTGCTGACAACGACGTTTGTCTCGTTCGACGTCTCGAGCGCCAAACGCGCCGACATGTCCACCCAATTTGCCGAGCAGTTGCGCCGTGGCGACGACGTCGTGGATCTCAACAACGGCGAGGCGCTACCGTCGCACAACGTTTGGTTGAGCCGAACCGGCATAGACGCCGACGGAATGTCGCTGCTGAGCAAGTTCGGCGTAAAGACTTTGGTTCTGCTTCCGCAGGCGTCGGCAAATTTGGGAGTGCTCGAAAACTATGCTCGACCCTATCGAGTCATAACTTCCAGCAGCACTAGCGAAGTCTCGATGGCGCTAATCGTGAGCGACGTCCGTTACGCACAGGAACTATCGGGCACCCACGAAAATCCGGTGCAAGACGCCTACAGGATTGCCGCCGAGTTGATTGTTCAGCGCGCCGAGATTATCGCGGCGCAAGGCGATGTAACTACACGGCTCACGGTGCTGTCGACAAACACCGGCGAAGTGCAAGACCCCGCGCTAATGAAACCGCTGGCGGTCGCTTTGGACAATGCCCCACAACTAGATCTGCGCGCACTTGGGGACGCCATACTTGGCGACGCCGCAGCAACTGAACTTCAAGTACCGACGACGACGCGCGTCGACGTTGCCACGACTCGTGACCAGTTGGAGTCTCTCGCCACCGAGATCGCTTCAACATCGACGATGTTCGTCGAAGGCTCTGCAGTTCCTAGTAGGTGGGCCAAAATTGCCGCAGCGGCAGCGAACGACAACCTCACCAGTGACCAATTTGATCAGTACATCGCGGGTGTGCGCGCCCAGATGCGCCGAATTCGCCAATCGTTGAAGTTGCCAGAATCATTGACATTTACCCTTAGTGGGCGAGAGAGCAACTTGCGTCTGCAGATCAAGAACGAGTCCGATCAAAACTTACGCGTCATCGTCGACTTGGTGAGCGCGAAATTACAGTTTCCTTCTGGATCGCAAACCGTCACCATCTCTGCTGGCTCGGCGAGCGATCTGATCGTCCCCGTCATAGCTCGCTCCAACGGCACCTTCCCGCTCGAGGTTGTGATGCACACCCCAGACGGCGCCACCCAGGTCGGCAAACGCGTGCAACTTTCTGCGCGGGTGAGCGCCCTGGCGGGTCTCGGCCAGCTTGTTACTGGCGCGGCGGTTCTAATTTTGATGGCCTGGTGGATAGCGCACGTGCGCCGCACCCGCCGCGACAATTCGAAGCATAAACACCCTGCGATACGCTGACTGATATGACAATTCGCATCGTCACCGACAGCGCCTGTGATCTACCAGACGCGATGGCAAAAAAATTTAGTATCACGATCGTCCCGCTGACCTATCGCTTCGGCGACGAAGAGTTCGTCGACCGCGAGAGCCTCACGACAACTCAGTTTTGGGCCAAGTGCGCCTCCTCCCCGATGTTGCCAGAGACGGCAGCCCCTGCACCGGGCAAGTTCGAAGCCGCATATCGAGATCTCGCCGCGCAAGGCGCAACCGGTATCTGCGTGGTCTCACTTTCGAGCGATCTTTCGGCCACGATGCAGAGTGCCGAAGTCGCCGCCAAATCGTTTGCCGGCAATATCCCGATCCGCATCATCGATAGCCGTTCGGCATCAATGGGCGAAGGGATCACGGTGCTGGCGTGTGCCGAATTAGCCGCAACCGGGGCCACTCTTGATCAGGTCGCCGACTTCGGCACATCCTTTACCAAGAGGGTTCAATGCTGGGCAGCTCTAGACACCCTCGAAAATCTAAAAAAGGGTGGCCGCATCGGTGGCGTCAAGGCGTTGTTGGCGTCGGCGTTGTCAATAAAACCGATTTTAGAGGTCGCCAATGGGTTGGTCGTCGAGGGCGGTAAGCAACGTACACGCGGTAAATCCTTAGCGTTCTTGGTTGACAAGGTTCGCAACGCTGGCAAAGTCGATCACCTCGTGATTATGCAGGCCGAGTGCAGCGATTCTGACGTGCTGCTCGCCGGATTGCGCGAGTTTTATGAAGGCGAAATCATTATCGGCGACATCGGCGCGGTCATCGGCTCACACGCTGGGGCGGGCGCAATCGGTGTTGCGTTCAGCACCGTCAACTGAAACTGATATCCCTTAAAGATAAGGGTTAGAGGCACTAGCGTCGCGTCACAGCGATGTCAGTTGATAGCACCCTTCCAGAAATCATCGGCGGTCGTTACCGTCTCGAACGATCCATCGCTCGCGGCGGCATGGCCGAAGTGTGGTTGGCGACTGACACATTTTTAACCAGAGAAGTTGCCGTCAAATTTTTGAAGCCGCACATGGCCAACGACCCCGTGACGGCCGAGCGTTTTCGTCGCGAAGCGGTTGCCTGCGCCGGCCTCGACCACCCTAATATCGTTGCGGTTTACGACTGTTTTGAGCACCTTGGCCAACAAGCCGTGGTAATGCAGTTCGTAGACGGCAAGAGTCTGCGCGATTTATTGGACGCTCGTAAACGCCTCGGGCCACAACTCACTATTCATATCGGCGCATCAATAGCGGCTGGTCTCGACGCCGCGCACCGCGCCAATTACGTACACCGCGATGTTAAGCCAGGCAACATCCTCGTCACACCCGACGGGCGCTGCCTGCTCACAGACTTTGGAATCGCCAAGGCGTTGAGCGCGAGCGGTGACGACCTCACTAATGACAACATCATGATGGGCACCGCCAAATATTTGAGCCCCGAGTTGGTGCGCGGAAAACCGCTAGACGGTCGCGCCGATTTATACAGCCTCGGGTTGGTGCTTTACGAATGCCTGGCCGGCCGAGTGCCATTTATCGGAGAAACAGACGCCGATACAGCGTTGGCGCGCTTGCAGCGTGAACCCACGGATCTCGGCCGACTGCGACCATCGCTGTCGCCGCAATTAGTCAAGGTGATTCATAGGTTGTTATCGCGTAATCCGGCAGACCGATACGCAACCGGCACAGAAACTCGCGCCGCGCTTTTGAGCGCGGGTACGGGACAACAAGATCAGACCACTTCGTTGACGCCGCCATCAGGCATTAATGCGGCCGGCATAATCACGACCGGCTTAATAGCGCTCGACAACATCGAACATGTCTCGACGACCCCCGTCGGCGGGCGACGACGACCAATAGTTGGCGAGCCGAACTTTGTTCGAACGGCAGCACCGATCATGGTGCGTAAGAAATCGTCGCGAGGTCACGGCAACCGCCGCCTCTTGGTCGTGATAGGCGTAATTGTGGCTCTTTGCGCCGGTGTCCTCTGGCAGGTTTCGGCAACTAATCGCGGCGACGTCGGCGTCTCGCCACAAGGCGTTGCTCCCGTTGTCGTCGAACCAGTTGCCATCAGGATGATTTCAACGTTTGATCCCAATAGTAAAGATGGCCACGAAAATGAGGCCCAGGTCGGTGCCCTGATTGACGGCATCCCCGCCACAAAGTGGACGACCACGTGTTACGCCAACAAGAACTTCGGCGCCAAAGACTTTGTCGGCGTCGTAATACAACTGTCCCGCCCGGCGATTGGAACTTTGGGTTTCGGCATCGTCAACGCCCCATGGCGAATAGAGATTTACGCAGCCCAAGATGTCGCCCCGACGCAATTGGCCCAATGGGGCGAGCCAGTGACGCAATCGCTGAGCATGGTGCGCCAGCGTGGCGAATTCGTAATTACTTCACCGGCAAGTTTCTTGCTCGTGGTTTTGCGCGAGGTTGGTAAAAGCAACGGTTGCAGTGCGGCCAACCCCTTTCAGGGCGTTGTCTCAGGAGTGACCTTCTCTGAGGGTTAGCCTTGACGCGTGCCGTCAAATCCATTTACCGACCCGCGCTGGGCAACTAATACCGTTGACACGATAGATCGCTTGGTGTCTATCGTGAAGCGCTACACCACTCGCCCGCTTGTTGTTGTCGCCCGATTTGTCGTGTTCGGAATTTTGGCGGCCGCTATCTCGATGGTGATTGGCGTGTTGCTGTTGATCGGCACTATGCGCGCGCTGCAAGCAATCGGTGACGTGTGGTTTGATCACGGCACGTCGGTGTGGCTTTCATACATGGTTCTTGGCGCCGCGTTTATAGCGATTGGGGCAATCTTGATGCGCCGTCGCCTACCGCCTGCGCAATGACAAAATCACGACCCCCTCTCATCCCCCAGTCGAAAGGCAGCCGTGTCCAATCAAATCGCCGGTAAAGAGTTGACTCACAAAGTTGTAATAGTCGGTTCCGGCCCCGCTGGCCTTACCGCCGCAATTTACGCCGCGCGGGCCAACCTCTCGCCGCTGATGATTGAGGGCGAGCCCAGTTCAACTTCTGATCAGCCGGGCGGCCAGTTGATGCTGACCACAGAGGTAGAAAACTTTCCGGGCTTTCCCGAAGGGATAATGGGGCCCGATCTTATGGCCCGCTGTCGCGAACAGGCATTGCGATTTGGCACCACGTTCATCACGGAAAAGGTCACCAAAGTAGATTTTTCTCAACGCCCGTTTCGGGTCTGGGTTCGCGACACGCAATACACGGCCGAGTCGATCATCGTCTCAACCGGCGCGCAGTCACTAATGCTTGGGTTGGAAGAAGAATCGCGGCTGATTGGCCACGGTTTATCGACGTGCGCAACGTGCGACGGCTTCTTTTTTAAGAATCAAGAAATAGTTGTGGTTGGCGGCGGCGACTCGGCCCTCGAAGAGGCTTCGTTTCTGACCAAATTTGCGTCAAAGGTATCAATCGTC
>JBKJMC010000159.1:0-19756 GCA_046596615.1 Ilumatobacteraceae bacterium
GAACCCTGGACCTGCGGATTAAAAGTCCGTTGCTCTACCAACTGAGCTAGCGACCCGACGACGGATCAAGTTCACAAGCCAATTGCGCTTCTAATCATCAATCCGAGTCGGGTTCAGACTAGTTGCTGGAAGGACCAAACGGTGCAGTGATTCTAGGTTCGGCTGAAGCACCAAGGCGAGCAGCTCAGGCATACCTGGCGACGAGTATCCCAACGCCGGCGAACTGCAAGGCCCCCGCGGCAACCGTGCACACATGCCACAACTCGTGATAACCAAAAACGAGCGGCTTCAAGCGCGGGCGTTGCAAATAAAACAAGATCGCACCGATCGTGTACAAAACTCCGCCGATTGCAAACAACAAAATGCTCGTGCCGCCAGCGCGGTGATACGCGATGGGAATAATTGCGAGCACGGCCCACCCGATAATTAGATACAGCGCACCAGTGAACTTCGGCGCCTTCCACGCGATCTTGAAACCCATGCCGACCGCGGCAACGCACCAAATCGCGATCAGAAACGGAATACCAATGTGCCGCGGCAGCGCGATCAAACACAGCGGCGTGTATGTACCAGCTATCAAGACGTAGACCATCGCATGATCAATTTGGCGCATCATGCGTTGCGCGCGAATCGAATGCGTGAACAGGTGATACGAGGCCGAAGTAGCAAATAGTGCAACGAGAGAAGCCACATAGATAATTACCGCGAAACGCGCCAAACCTGGGGGCGTCAGCACAATGAGAGCAATACCGGCTGGCACAACAAGACCCACTGCGATGGCATGAATTCGCCCGCGCCATCGCGGGCGCAACTTGCCCTTAGCGTGTTCGAAAACTGGCGTATGCGGCATTGCGGCGGCTCCAATACTGTTCTGAGACTCCTACTAAAGAGTGTATGTTTTTGGAATGGATTCCCTTCGGCAATACAACTTTGACCGCTTTCTTCGCTACGACGAGATGGTCGAGTGGCTGCAAAATCTTGCCAAAACATACCCGACGCTTGTGTCCATCGAGTCTTACGGCAAATCACACAAGGGTCGCGACTTGCTGGTGGCGACGGTCACCGATACGTCGGCTGGTTCGCACGACACTAAACCAGCGCACTGGATCGACGCCAATATTCATGCCACCGAGGTCACTGGAGGGGTCGCCGCGTTGCACGTGTTGCACTATTTGACAAGCGAGTTCGGCCGCGACACGCAGGTCACCGAGGCATTGCGAACCCGAACCTTCTACGTTGCACCACGGGTAAATCCGGACGGCGTCGAAGACGCACTCCTCGACACCCCGCTGTATCACCGCTCGAGCGTGCGGTCGTGGCCATGGCGCGACGGTCATCGCTGGCCAGGCCTGAGCGTGCAAGACATCGACGGCGACGGCCGCGTGTTGACGATGCGCATCGCCGACCCAGACGGAGCGTGGGTCGAACACGAACACGAACCGCGAGTGATGATTCGCGTTAGCCCGACTGGCGAAGCCAGCTCTAAAACGAGATACCGCCTGCTTGACGAAGGTTTAATTGCAAACTACGACGGCTTTACGATTCCGCAACCGCGCGATCCATCGGGGCTTGACCTCAATCGCAATTTCCCGGCCGGCTGGGGAACCGCCGTCCTCGGATCCGGCGACCACCCGATGTCTGAGCCAGAAATTGATGCGCTCGTGCGCGCTGTGAGCGCGCGCACAAACGTCTGCGGATACAACGCGTTCCACACCGCCGGTGGGTTTATGTTGCGGCCGAGCAGCACCCGCCCCGACTCTTCGATGCCTCGACAAGACCTTTGGGTATACGACGAACTCGGCAAGGTTTCAGAACAACTGACTACTTACCCGGCGCACTCGGTGTTCGAACACTTGACATGGGATAAGAGCGACACGATGAGCGGCGCGGGCGACGACTGGGCATATGAGCATATTGGCGTGTACTCGTGGACAACCGAATTTTGGGACATCATCTTCGCCGCCACTGGCGAGCACTCGCCGACTACGATTTGGTATCTCGGGCCAACGTCAGAGCAGGAAATCGCCGTCTGTAGATGGACAGACACGCATGCGCCGGGTTCGTATTCGGCGTGGCGGCGTTTTGATCACCCGCAACTCGGCAACATTGAGATCGGCGGTTGCGACATGTTCAGAACATGGATCAACGCCCCAGCATCAAAGCTGCGCGCCGAGGTTGAACCACACGTCAAGTTTGCGCTGTATCAAGCACTGGCGTCACCACGACTCGAGATCAAACTCGCCGAAGCCGAGTCGCTCGGCGGCGACGTGTGGAGGGTTCGAGTCGGGATCGCCAACACTGGTTGGCTGAATACCGAGGTAACAGCGTGGGCCAAAGACCACAAGATCGTGTTGCCGATAACCCTAGACATCGCGGGGGCAACACCGATCGAGGGTGGCTCGCGGGTGAAACTCGGTCAGCTGGTCGGCCGGGTGGCATTTGCGGTTAATGGCGATGGCAAATCAGACGGCACACCGGATCGCGCGCTGCACTCTTGGCTAGTGCGCGGCAAGCGCGGCGACGCGGTAACGATCACGGCCGCGCATCAACGCGCTGGCACGGTGACAACTTCGGTGACGCTGCTATAGCGGCGATGTGAAATTATCGCGCGCACGCTGATGAATAGCGCGCACGGAACAATCAAAATATTGGGCGTAACTACGAATGGGTCTTCGATCAACAAACCGTAAACACCCCACGAAATTGAGCCGATAGAGATCAACGCGTACGTCGTCGCGGATAATCCAACTTGGTGACTTGTACGCGCCGAACGAATTGTTTGCGGGATTATCGCCGTGCCGCCGATTGTCACCGCAACTAAACCGATCGCACTTTTAGAAATCGAGGCCGTAGCAATCCCAATTGTTAGAACGCTTAGCTGGCTTACTAAAACAAAATTGAACCTCGCCACCTTGTACCAAACCTGTGCCGAGATGACGAACCCGAGCGCGAACATGGTGACCGCGTTGGGAACCGCTACGAACCACTCGCCAGCCCGTATTCCATAGATAGACCACAGCAGCGAGCCCGCAAAACCGTGAATAGTGCCAACAACCGAGATGCCCTCGACGGTTCTCTTGCGCAAAACCCGAAACACTTGTGGCCACATGAAAGAAATAGACAGCGTGCTGGCCCAAACCGCCAGTGCATATTGAAATTCCACTTGGCAAAACTAGTTCATGGACCTGCTGAGCTCACCGCATTTGGTTTGGTGAAAGGCGCGTGAGGCAAGGACGGATATCGTCTAGTGCGATGCTCACCACCTACGCAATGTCGCTGACTACAAAGGTATTCACGGCGGCAACACGTGCGTCGTTGGTTGATTCAGTCTCCGATTGGCTGGCGAAAGCGTATCCATACGACACCAGGCCGACGACTACGCGAGTGCGCGTTCGCGAAGGCGCAGAGGACCCAGTGTTTCGTGTCGAGATCAGCGAGACCGACAAGAACAATGCCGCCATCTATCAAACCCAAGTAACGGTTGCGATCTTGGACAGCAGGCTGATCTTCGAGGTGCACAGGATATTGCGCCCGACCGGAACAGCCGTGCTGCCGCGCCGCAAACTTTCGTTGCCGAACCCTGCCCTCGAGAAATTGTGTGAACAAGCCGCCAACCAGCTAAAGGTGCGCGACGCCGAGCAATTAATTGACGGTCAAGTTCACTTGGTAACCGAAGGAGTGCAGGGCCAGGCCTTAGCCGCGTTCGGCGATGCCCCACGCCGGCAGCTGCCAATCGTGATCGAGCAAACACTGGGCCGCGTCTCAAGCGCGCTTGCAACTGCCAATCTCGGTGGCGTGCTAATCGGGATCGCCCACGTATTTCATTTGACAACTGCCGACGCTGCGAAGGCCTTCAACGACTACCGTGGCGAAAAGCTTCTAACTCCGGAAGCGATCACAATAATTTGGCCGGCGTCGCAACAGTCGCTGCAAATTTACGATAAAGACGCGCAGCACGTGATCGTGCCGCTCATCGAAGCCGCGACGGCATCGATATCGCCGGTGATCGTGCCGCCAAGGATGGGCCAGCGCACGTCTGGAACCATGGCTTCGGCGCCCCCTGCAAGGCCAACAATATCCGCCACGCCGGTAGCGCCGAAGCCAGCACAAGTAGAAGTCGCAATACCCCCGCCGGCGACGCCAGACCCGCATGTCGCCGAGCTTGAGTCGCGAATTACATCTCTGCAGCAGGAAATTGATGACCTCACGATCACGCAAGACGAGTTAATGGAAAATATCAAGTACACGGACCTAATGAACGCTGGTCTCGTCGAGGAGAAGGACCAAGCCAATAATCGGCTAGCCGGATATCTAGATCAACAGGGTTTGGGTGTGCCGCGCACACCAAGGGAAGCCGTCTCGCGCGGGCTGCAACTTTGCTCGAACCTGGTCTTTCATGAGCGCAGTAAGACGTCAGCAGACAATGTGCAAACCCAAAACGGAAAGCGCGTGCTCGAGAGTCTCCTCGCGCTGAACGATGTGGCATCACATCTTAAAAGCGGATTGATTCCCGTACATATGTTGGAAATTCACCTGCGGCAGCGCCTATCGGGCTTTCGGGACGGCATCTCGGATACGGCAAAGCATCGCTTTAGCGAAGACTACGCAATTGACTGGAACGGCGAAACCGTCTATGCCGAACCACACATCGCTTGTGGCGACATCCGCATCCATTTCTATGTCGACCGCGCGCGCCTACAGATTGTCGTTGCCTATGTCGGCCGCCACCTTCGCGACGCAAGCACCCATTAGGCAAATCTCGTCTATCGTGGCGCCATGACCTCAACGCCAAAGACCCAATCCGCCGTCTACGCCCTGTCAGATCGCTACATCGAAGAACTCGCCGCTCTCGACCCCGGCATGGCGACCGCGCTTGGCATCGCCGGCCACGACCACGAGATGACTGACTTCAGCCCGGCAGGGCACGCCGCTCGCGCCAGCGTGACGCGCAAGACTCTGGCCGACCTCAACGCCACCGATTCGAGCGCCGACGCCGACAGGCTCGCCGCCGGCGTGCTTCGAGAATCTCTCGAACTCGGCGTGATCGAAATCGACGCCGGAGAGCAGCTGCGATCGATCCGCGTGATCGCCGGAGACATCGATGAGGCTCGCGCGATCTTTGACCTCATGCCGACCGCCACTGCCGACGATTGGTCAGTGATTGCCGAGCGCATGACAAACGTGCCCGAGGCATTTGCCGGAATGCGCGAGTCGTGGAGACTCGGAATGCAACGGGGCATCGTCGCCCAGAGCCGTCAGGTTGCCGCCGTAGCCGACCAGTTATCGACATGGTCTGGTAGCGGCACGTCCGCGTTCTTCGAACAGTTCGCCCAAAGCGCCAGTTCGGTATCTGGCGCGCCGATGGAGGACCTGCGCAAGGCCGCCAAACTTTGCTCGGCGGCGATGGCCACCACCGCGACTTTTTTGCGCGAAGAGTACGCGCCCCTCGCCGACCCGCGCGACGGCGTAGGCCCAGAGCGCCACGCAATCTCGCGTCGCCGATTCATGGGCATGAATGTTGACGCCAAGGATGCCTACGAATGGGGCTGGGGCGAAGTAGCCCGGCTCGACAAAGAGATGGCGCGGGTCGCGCAACAAATCAAGCCAGGTGCGTCGCTCGCCGAAGTGCGCCAACTGCTTGATACAGATCCGGCGCGGGCGATCAATGGCGAAGAGGGACTGCGCGACTGGTTGCAAGAAATCATGGACGAGGCGATGTCGTTTTTGATTACCAACAACCACTTCGAGATACCGCAAAAGATTCGCCGCGTCGAGGCGATGATCTCGCCGCCTGGCGGCGCGGCGGCAATGTATTACACGCCGCCGAGTGAAGACCTCACAAGGCCAGGCCGCACCTGGTACCCGACAAACGGGCGCACGTTCTTCCCCCGTTGGAGCGAACCGACAACGGCATATCACGAAGGAGTTCCGGGACATCACCTGCAGGTGGCAATCGCGACGATCAACTCAGAAAAACTCTCACGCTTTCAGCGCAATACATTTGTCTCGGGTCACGGCGAGGGCTGGGCTCTGTACGCCGAGCGGTTGATGGATGAGTTCGACTTCTTCGCTAATCCCGAATACCGCTTGGGTTATTTGTACGCGCAAGCGTTTCGAGCCGCGCGAGTTGTCATCGACATCGGCATCCACTGCGGTTTTGCGATTCCCAATGACTGGTCGTGGCATGCTGGCGAACAGTGGACGCCAGACCTCGCGCTCGAATTTTTGGCGGCCCGTTCGTCTAGCGACGACGCCTTCAACCGCTCCGAGATCAACCGCTATTTGGGATGGCCGGGCCAGGCGATTTCGTACAAGCTAGGCGAGCGGGTGTGGCTCGACCTGCGCGATGATGCTCGCAAGAAGCACGGCGCCAATTTTGACCTGCGAAAGTGGCATGCCTTCGCTCTTGACCTCGGCAACCTCGGGCTAGATCTGCTGCAAAAGGAACTAGCGCGCTTCTAGGAAAGTTTCTGCACGTTTAAGGCAGAACAATTACGGGCGTGCCCGCTTTGGCCCAATTGAAGATAAAAAATGCGTCGGCCGTGGCCGAGCGCAGGCAACCTTGACTCAAGAATTGCCCGAGTTGGTCGACGGTCTGCATTGGTCTGCCATACCGCAGCGGGATCTCGTGAAACCCGACATTGCCGCCGTGCGGACCGATGGCGAAACGGGTCATATAACGAAATGTGGCACCAGGGAGTTCGAGACTGTACGACGACGCCGACTGGCTAAAGACCCTGTAGTTGCCGGGCGACGGAACACCCAGCTGGCCCGAAACTAGGAAGGTACGAATTACTTGCTCGTCGGCGCTGACGACCCACACCCGCCCGCTCTTGTTTGAGTAGACAACGCGGCGACCGATACCAGATTTGCTCGGCAACTGCGGCACGACTACCGCGCCGGTTGTCGCTGTAGATGACGAAGATGATGCAAGTGGTGTGGTCGATGATCCGGTTGACGACTCGGGCACCGTTGCGGCGACGGTCGTGCTCGTCGTCGTTGCTTCATCGGCGTGAGCATTGCCAGAAATGCTGCTGACCACGACTATCGCAGCCCCAATCGCCATGCCCTTCATCCAGATCGCCATCCAAGTATTCTACGCCAGCGCAAACACAGCCTTGCGCCGCGGTTTTGAGCCATCGGCAACGACGACGCGACCATCTTCGATGAGCTTGATCAGGTGCGAAAGCACGCTGCGCCCGGCAGCCTTGTGCAACGTCTTGGGCACCTCCTTGTACAACTGCGCCACGATCTCGGTAATTGTCGACACGCCGTCGCCCAGACAGCAAACTATTTGTTCTTCGCGTTCAAGGCGGTGCGCAAGGTACTGCGCCAAAAACGCCTGCGGGTTTGTGACCGGGCCTCCGTGAGTAGGCCAGATCACGGCGTCGTCGCGCAGTTGCACTTTCTTTAGCGATTCGATGTACGAGCGCATATCGCCGTCAGGCGGAGAGACGACGGTCGTGCTCCACCCCATTATGTGATCGCCGCTGAACAACGCGCGCTCCTGCGGAAGCGCAACACACATGTGATTGCTGGTGTGGCCTGGCGTGGTGACAGCGACAAGCGTGAACTCGCCGGTGTCGACAATGACGTCGCCGTCTCTAGTGATCCGGGTCGGAACAAAATCACGATCGATGTCCTCGCGAATTTCGACCGGCGCGCCAACGGATGACGAGTCATCGAACAATTCGTCGTCGTCGGCATCGTCGTCACCCGAAGCGCTGGCTAGATGCGGCCCAACGCCGTAAGTTGGCGCACCGGTCGTCTCGTGCAACCACTTGGCCAGCGGCGAATGGTCGGAGTGGCAATGCGTGATTACAATCGCCACGACCCGGCTGCCCACAAGCGCGCGCTCAAGAGCCTGACGATGGCTGTTAAGAATCGGTCCCGGGTCAATCACTGCAACGTCGCCGTTGCCAACGATGTATGTGCCGGTGCCGCGATACGTGTACTTAGACGGATTCTCGGCGATCACGCGACGAATCAGCGGCGAAACGAGCAAGGCATCGCCGTACGGTACGTCGTCGATGCGCGCGACGAACTGGATTTTCGCCACGATACTGCTACTTGGTCGAAGGTCTTTTTTTGCGCCGGCTCTGCTTCACTGGCCTTACCGCAATAAACACGAGCGGGTTGTCGATCACCTCGTGACGTTCGCCCCAACTGCTGGCGAGTGCCTGCACCATTGCCGCCAACGGTAACGCAAGCACTGCACCGATAGGACCCAGAATTGCGCCTCCGAATATAGCCGCGCCGAATGCGACGGCGGCGTGAACTTCAAGAGTTCGCGCCGTAATGCGCGGCGCGAACAAGTAATTTTCAATCTGCTGATAGATAAGGATGAATGCGATTACGAGCAGGGCCTTGAACGGCGAGTCCAAAAACGTTAGTAGCAGTGGCAAGATGCCGGCCAGATACGTGCCCACGACCGGCAAGAACTGTGAGACCAGGCCGACCCACAGCGCCATCGCGATCGGCGCAGGCGTTCCGATGGACTGAAAGGCAATCCAATGGAAAAAGGTCGATAGCAGCGCCAGCAACAGTCGCGAGTGCAGGTATCCGCCGGTCTTGGCGATAGCCAGCTCCCAAGTGTTGAGCACAATTCGTTGACGCTCGGGTCGAAGGCGACTGCAGATGACTCGGCGCAGGCGCGGTCCGTCGGCGACCAGATAGAACGTGAACAGCAGAACTGACAAAAGCTGAAATAACACGCCTAAAGCACTCACAGACAGTCGCAAAACGTTGTCCTGTTGATTATTAATGAACTTTTGCACGGGGCCATTCGGATCCGCAATCGAAGCGTTGACTTCGGCGGGATCGATCTTGGTGTTGAAAGTCGTGTTCACGAAGTCGACGGTGTCGTTGACATAGCTTTCACTGTTTTTTAGGAGGTCGGCGGCCTGGCTGCCAACCAACGTTCCGATTGCGCCTACGAACACGACGGCGAACACCAAGACCGCCAGCAAAATCGCCAGCGTTCCAGAGCCTCGCCGCCAACCCCGAGCCGCCAAACGGTTAACGCCCGGCTCGATCGCCAGCGCCAAGAAAAGAGAGACGAGCAAAAGTAGCAAGAAATTCGAAAGCTGGTGAAAAAGTTCTCGCATTACAAGCGTGGCGACTAACCCCGCCCAAAATAGCGCGATTGCCCGTGGCACCCACCTGGGCATGGGCGTTAACGCTTCGTTGTCGCTCATGTCATACACAATAGTCGTGGGCAGCGATGCGCAGGTCGCACGATTTGCTGGCACGATGGACATAGACATGCACCTATGCACGCGAAGGATCGTTCAAGAATCATGAAGAGGCTCGACCAGCATTTCAATGAGGCAATCGCCACCGTGCGCCTTTCGGTGGCTGATGCCTTGCGCTCGCGGGTGGCTGGCCCGAACCCGGACCAGCGAGTGCAAGAGATTCTAGATGCCGACGGACCGCGCTGGTTCGCCGACGATCGCCCAATACGCAAGGTTCACTGTGATTCTTCGATGTTCATCGGCGGGCTGCGCGCACTGTTGCTGCAATCGCTGCACCCGCTGGCGATGGCCGGCGTAGCCCAACACTCTGACTACAAGAATGACCCGTGGGGTCGACTCCAGCGCACCGCCGACTTTCTCGTCAGCACAACTTACGGTCCGGCCCAAGAG
Source organism: Ilumatobacteraceae bacterium (assembly GCA_046596615.1). Taxonomy (GTDB): domain Bacteria; phylum Actinomycetota; class Acidimicrobiia; order Acidimicrobiales; family Ilumatobacteraceae; genus UBA3006. The sequence continues at coordinate 9,645 of JBKJMC010000159.1, forward strand.
GCGCAGCGCACAATCGACCGCATAAAGTTTGTGCACACCAAGGTGCAAGGCGTCGCCAGCGACGGTCGCCCCTACTCTGCCAGCGATCCGCACCTGTTGCGCTGGGTGCATGTTGCCGAAGTCGATAGTTTTCTGGCCGCGTATCAGCGCTTCGGAGCAAAAAAGTTTGACCAGGCCGACCGCGACAGGTACGTCGCCGACATGGCCGTGATCGCGCGCGCCCTCGACGTGCCTAGCCCACCAGAAACCGAGCGGGAGTTGCAAGAGCAGCTCGATTCGTACCGACCGGAACTACGCAGCACCGAAGAATCGCGCGACGCCACGCGCTACCTGACCGCAAAACCTCCGCTCGAGTTTCCGGCGCGGGCCGCGTATACGGCGCTCGTTGCCGCCGCGATATCAACATTGCCGCAGTGGTCGCGCTCGCTGCTTGGCGTCCCCTATCTGCCACTCACCGAAAAGCTAGCGTTGCGCCCGATTGGCGACGGCATCACGCGCATTTTTCGCTGGGCAACTCGACCGACCTCGCCATACGCCAAATAATTACAAGCTGAGCGCGCTCGTGACAAAAAAATCGTAGAGGCGTTGCTGCACGGGGTCGGTGGCGGCCGTGTCTTCTGGGTGCCACTGCACTCCGATTAACCAATGCTCTTCGTGTTCGACGGCCTCAAGCAAACCATCTGGGCTCGAGCCGACAACTTTAAGTCCTTCCGCCAATCGGCCGATGCCCTGGTGATGGAACGACGCGCCGTTGACAGAAGTTGTCGCCATTGCCATGGCGATTCGCGAACCCTCAACAAGTTGTACGGGGTGCAACGCGAATTCAGCGCCGACAGGAAAATCAGTCGGAGCATGGTTTAACAGCTCGTTCGCATTTGGCAGGTCGCCGAGATGTTGCACGAGTGTGCCACCCAAGACGACATTGGCCAATTGCATGCCTCGACACACCGCCAAAACGGGCATTCCGGCACGCAACGCGGCGAGTAGCAATGTCGACTCGAACGCATCTTGGTCTGGTAACACACCATAGACATTTGGCCCCGCAACTTCGCCATACAGCTCGGGGTTGACGTCGCTGCCGCCCATCAGCACAAGCCCGTCGAAGCGACGGATCAGACTGTCGGCGTCTGCGTCGGTGATTTTCTGCGGCGAAATGACAACGGGCTCGCCGCCGGCTTGCAAAATGCAGTTCAGGTAGCGACGGCCAGCAAACGCAACAGAATCGCGAGAAACCCTGCTCGGTGCGCCGTTGCGACCGGCGACAGCAATTAGCGGAGACACGGTCGTCATGATACTAACGACCCCCATTTCCGCTGGCCTTGAAAGCCGAGCGCAGTTGCGTTGCCATGTTTCCGTTGCGCTCGACGACGATACTGTCGAGGTCAAGCCACTGCGCCATTTGTACGAGTTCGCCCGCCAAGTGTTGGGCTGTCGCAGCGCGCGAATCGCCGCGCGAATGTGCTGGTTCGGCAAATGCGCCGTTAACGCGCAGAGTTTTAGCGGCGCGATCGGCCTTGAGATCGACGCGGCCAACCATCTCGCCGTCGACCATCAGCGGCAAGACGTAATAGCCGAACTTGCGCTTATGTTGCGGCGTGTATATCTCGATCCGGTAATGAAAGTTGAAGAGGCGCTCGTTGCGGGGCCGGCACCACACGAGCGAGTCGAACGGCGACAGCAGAGCAACCGCGTTTATCTGGCTCGGTAATTTGGCGCTTCGCGACAAATAGGCGGGCTCCATCCAGCCCTCCACTTCGACCCTGCGCAGTTGGCCTGCTTCGACAAGTTCGTTGATCAATGGCCGCACAACGGCAGGCTTTTGCCTGAAGTAATCGGCGAGATCAAAAGCCGTCGCCACGCCCATGCTCGCCGCGGCGCGCAACAGCAACTCCGAACGAGCGTCGTGCTCTGTCGGCGTCGACATCGCCAACACTGCCGCGGGCAGCACGCGCTCGGGCGTATCGTAGATGCGCGCAAAATCGCTTCCCCGCTCGCGCGACATCAATTGTCCCGTCAAGAATAAATACTCGAGCGCGGTTTTTGATTCGTCCCAGTCCCACCACGACCCCTTTGGCGTCTTGCGAACCGATAAATTGCGCGCGCTCATCGGCCCGTCCTGAACAACGCGGCGATAAATCTTCTCGACAAAAGATTTGTTCTCGGTGTAAAAGCTAGAAAGTCCCCAATGATTTGCGTCGGCGCGGCGAGCAGCATCCATCTTGAAGCGAAACAACGGCTGCATCGCCACCGGAATGTGGGCGGCCTCGTGCGCCCAATATTCGAAGATTTTGCCGCGCCTAGTGGCGTCGGCGATTGCCGTGCGTTTGTGCGCGCCTAGCCGTGCAAACAGCGGCAGCTCTTGGCTGCGCACCAAAACATTTACCGAATCGATTTGAATTACGCCCAGCGTGCCGAACACACTGCTGACGTGTTTGGCGGTAACAGCGCCAGTTGGTCTGGCTACACCGAAACCCTGCGCGGCGCAGGCGATGCGACGGGCCTCGCCAATTGCAATCGAATCCGAAATGCGCGGCACGATCAGCTGCGCAGGCGCGATCGTGTTAGTCGGCCACCGTGATTGTCACCGAGTTGATGACAACGGGGGTCGTCGGCCGATCGCCAGAACCAGTTTGCACGCCCTGCATCGCCTCGACAACTTCGAGACCCTTAACGACCTGTCCAAACAAGGAATACGCGGGCGGCAAACTGCAACCGGACGGACCGCTGACAATAAAGAACTGCGAGCCATTGGTATTCGGTCCAGCATTAGCCATCGCCACAGAACCGATTTGATACTTGCCAGGCTTTGGCAACTCGTCGCGGAACTTATAGCCGGGGCCACCGCGACCGCTACCGTCTGGGTCGCCACCCTGACACATGAAGCCCCTGATGATGCGGTGAAAAATTATTCCGTCGTAATAGTGCTGGGCGGCGAGAAATACGAAATTATTAACCGTCGTCGGCGCGGCGATCGCGTCGAGGGCGATGACCACAGCACCGAGAGTCGTGTCAATCGTGGCGGTATAGCGCTTGACCGGGTCGATGCCCATTTCGGGAGCTTGGGCGAACTTTTGTTGCTTCGGTGCTGAGCCGTCAAGGGCCGGAAATGTGTTGGACATAGCGTCGAACCCTAGTCTACGTTGGGGTTAAATGGCATATGCTCGGAACATGCCACACGCCGCAGCCAGCAAACTTGACCTGAACGAAATCGAAGCCGACCTCACTGATGTAGACGCCGCACTGGTGCGGCTCGAAGCGGGTACGTATTTCACCGACGAAGTCACGGGTCAGCAACTCAGCGAAGAGTTACTAACCAATAATCCGATAGCCCGTCGAGCGTAACTTGCGCTAGGCAATCACTAGATATTTAGCGGTCGCGCAGCTTCGCCAGCAGGCGCAGGATCTCGAGATATAGCCAAACCAGCGTGACCAACATGCCAAATGCGGCGTACCACTCCATCGCCTTTGGCGCGCCAGCAGCCTCTGCCTTTTCGATAAAGTCGAAGTCGAGCGCTAGGTTCATCGCCGCGATACCGGCGACCAAGAAACTGAAGCCGATACTCATCACGCTCGAACCCTGCGGGAAGATATCTACGCCAAACAAGCCGAGCACCATCGAGGCCATGTAAAACACGAACACACCGAGTGTTGCGCCGATTACAACGCGACGAAACTTGGCCGTGACCCTGATCAAGCCTGTGCGGTACGCCACCAACATCACGATGAAAACGCCGAGCGTGGCGCCGACGGCCTGCAACACGATGCCGCTGTACATGTTGTTGAAAACCTTTGATATCGCGCCGACGGCGACGCCCTGGGCAATCGCGTAAACAGGTGCCAGGAAGCGCGCCATCAGCGGCTTGAATGTGATCACAAGTGCGCACGCGAAACCGACGAAGATGCCAACTATTATCCAGGCGGGGAAGGCGGGACGCGCTCCGTCGATTGCGTCGGGAACCTGTGTCCAACCAACTGATGCTGCCGCGAGCAACAACACCATCAGCAGCAAAGTTGCGCTCATGGCACCATTAGCCGTCATCGGGTTGGCGCTGCGCCACGGGGTCACCGCGCCATCGGTGATGGGCGGGTTCCACTGTGTTGGATCTTGCTGCGCTGGCGCGTTGTCGCGGGCGAGGTCTTGCGCGGTGCCGTTTGGCGATGCCCACCCGGACTGTTCTGGGGTTCTCGCTACGGCGCGGTTGAAGGCTTTGTTATTAAGGACGGGGTTGGACATCACACCATATTACTTAAGGCTTCGACGCAAATGTGATTGTGCCCGAATCCGCGCAAAATTCCCTGTTTTCGGGTTGCGGGGCTTGACCCTGTCGGTATCGTTACCCCCGTTACCGCCTACAAGGAGTCCGTGTGGCAAAAGAGCGCATAGATCGTGATGAAGAAGACCTAGTCAGGCTCTATCTCACCGACATCGGCCAGTATGTTTTGCTCACCAAAGAAGACGAAGTTCGCCTGGCCAAGGCAATTGAAACGGGCAAAGAGGCAGACACTGCTCTTGCCAAGACCGATAAATCGCTGACGCCGAATCGACGTCGCGAATTACGCAAGATCCAACGTGATGGCGTGCGCGCCGAGCGCCAATTCGTGCAATCGAACTTACGCCTCGTGGTTTCGATCGCCAAGAAATACCAGGCCTCTGGTCTGCCGTTGCTCGACCTGATTCAAGAGGGCAACCTCGGCTTGATGCACGCCGTCGAGAAGTTTGACTGGCGTAAGGGCTTTAAGTTTTCGACTTATGCAACCTGGTGGATCCGCCAAGCGATCACGCGAGGCATCGCCAATACGGGTCGCACCATCCGCCTCCCAGTACACGCCGGCGACACGCTCGCCCGTTTACAAAAGGCTCGCTCGCGCTTAGAGCTTAAGTTCGGTCGCCCGGCCACGCTCGCCGAACTCTCGGCCGAAGTCGAGATGCCAGAAGAAAAGGTCACCGAGGCGTTGCGCTTCGCCGCCGAGCCGCTGTCGTTGTCAGAACCGTTGCGCGAAGACGGCGACGCTGAACTTGGCGATGTCGTAGAAGATCGCGCTGCGGAGTCACCATTCGAGTCGGCGGCAACGTCGCTGTTGCCAGACGAGATCACGCGCTTGTTGGCGCCGCTCGACCAACGCGAGCGCGAGATCCTGGCGCTGCGTTTTGGTCTCGACCGTGGCGAACCACGCACCCTCGAAGAAGTCGGCGAAGCCTTCAGCCTCACCCGCGAGCGCATCCGCCAAATCGAAGCCCGCGCGATGAGCAAGTTGCGCCACCCGTCGAGCGACACTGGCGCGCGCGACTTATTGTCGGTCTAGTCGCAATCAACTGCCGCGGTTGACATTCGCCCGTGCTGTGCACGATTGGTGATCTACTCGAAGATGTCGTCGTTTGGTTGGCCCACGAGCCGAACTATGCCAGTGACACGCCGGCAAAAATTGTGCGCACTGGCGGCGGCAGCGCCGCCAACGTGGCAATGTTTGCCGCGCTTCAGTTTGGTTCTGCACGATTCATTGGCCAAGTAGGCGACGACCGCCTCGGCGCGCAACTCTGCGAGATGTTGTCAGCAAACAAAGTGGACGTGCAAGCCGTGCGGGCAGGCCGCACGGGTTCAATCGTGGTTCTGGTTTACCCGAATGGCGAGCGCACAATGCTCAGCGACCGCGGCGCGGCGGTGCAACTCTCTGCATTGCCACAAGATTTTTTATCAGGCGTAACCGCATTACACGTGCCCGCGTATTCGTTGACGAGCGAGCCATTGGCCACAACTGCGATTGCCGCAATCTCTGCCGCCCGCAACCGCGGCGTGTTCGTTAGCGTCGATGCTTCTTCAACTTCGATGCTCAGCGACTTCGGCGTGCAAAAGTTTATCGAGCTAGTTGAGGTGCTCGCACCCGATGTGTTGCTGTGCAACCAAGAAGAGGCTCACTTGCTCGGGCTTGGCGTTACCAAGTCGATAGTTGGTGCTGCACTTACTGTGATCAAGCACGGCGCGATGCCGACAGTTGCGATCGGGAGTCATGGTCTCGTCACAAGCGTCGACGTACCTACGGTCGCCAATATCGCCGACACCACTGGCGCGGGAGACGCCTTCGCGGCCGGGTTCGTCAACGAGTTCGTCTCGACGCGCGATGTCACCCGCGCGATCAACACCGCCCATGCGCTTGCCTCCCGCGTGTTGGCCTCACCCGGCGCCACTCTTGGTGCGAGTTCTCAATATAATTTATGACTATTAAAGTGAACGGCGTGTACAGCGCGCCGACGACAAAAATCGCAATCTCTCCGGAAGTGCAAAGCGCGCTCGATAGCAACAGCGCGGTCGTCGCCCTCGAGTCGACCATCTTCTCGAACCTTGGCCTGCCATCGCCGGCCAACCGCGAGGCCCTCGACCGATGCCTCGCCGCGATCACACGCGCAGGCGCGACTCCCGCAATCACGGCAGTTATCAACGGCATTGCCAGAGTTGGTATTTCGCGCGACGAGTATCACCTGATCTTGGGGCCGGCGAAAAAGGTTGGCGAACGCGAACTGCCGTTGGCAATCGCGCAGGGTTGGCAATTCGGCGCTACGACGGTTTCGGCGTCGCTGCTGCTTGCGGCGCGCGCGGGCATAAGCGTGTTCGCAACTGGCGGCATCGGCGGCGTGCACCGCGGCGCCAACATTCATGGCGACATCAGCGCCGACCTTGGCGCGCTCGCCGCCCACCAAGTTGTGACTGTATGCGCGGGAGCCAAGTCTTTTCTCGACCTACCGCGCACACTCGAATACCTCGAAACCATGAGCGTGCCGGTGATCGGCCTAGCGTGCGATGAGTTTCCGGCATTCACCGTGCATTCGAGCGGCCTGCCGATTCCAGCACGCGTTGACGACGTCGGCCAGCTCGCCGATGTCGTGCGCGCCCACATCGGTCTGGGCCGTCGCGGCGGAATCTTGGCCTGCGTCCCCGTGCCTATAAGTGAGTCGCTAGATCGCGATCTGATTGATGCTGTGATCGAAAGCGCGCTCGCATCCACCGCCGCCGCCGGTATTGAGGGACCGGCCATCACTCCGCACGTTTTAGGCGCGATCGCCGCTGCCACCGGCGGCGCGAGCGTGCGCGCGAACTTGGCGTTGGCCGAGAATAACGCCAGAGTTGCCGCCGAGTTGGCCGTCGCGCTAGCAACATAATCCAGAAAATATTCGGCACGAACACCGATTCGTTTCACACATCCGCGCAACATTCAAAGATTGCTGCAGGTGTGCGAAAGAGGGTCTAGTGATTGTTTGCTGGTCTGTAAAGGGTGGAAGCGGTACCACCGTTGTTTCGGCCGCAATCGGGGTGATACTCGCGGCCCGTTCTGATTTGGGCGCGCGAATTGTAGACCTGGGGGGCGACTTGCCGGCCACTTTGGGAATGGGCGAACCAGCAGGTCAGGGTGTTTCAGACTGGCTGATGTCAGCGGGTGATGTCGGCGGCGAAGCGCTCGAGAATCTGCTGATTGCCGCAAATAATTCACTTTCGCTAATCCCGCTCGGGCACAAGAAACTCGACGACACCGCCCGCTATGAAATGCTCGCGCATTCACTTGCAACCATGTCGCAGCCTGTCGTCGTCGATGCCGGCAGCGGTGCGGCCCGCTCGCCGTTCATTGCTCATGCCACCGTTTCGTATCTAGTGCTCAGGCCTTGTTACTTGGCGCTGCGTCGCGCCGCCGCGCTCGAGCAACCACCCACCGGCATCATCTTGATCAGCGAAGAGGGCCGCGCACTCGGCAAACACGACGTTGAGGCCGTCACCGGAGCACCGGTTATCGCCGAAATTCCCTACGAGTCAGCAATCGCGCGCTCGGTCGACGCTGGCCTGCTCGCAGGACGGCTGCCCACGACGCTGGGCCAACGACTCGCCGCGGCTGTCTGAGTTCATCGTGGCGGTATTGCTCACCGACGAGCTCGTTGATGTCTTGCATCAACGCTTGCTAAGCGAACGCGGCGATCTGCGCGAGGCGGCACACAATCACCTCAGGCAGTTGGCGCCACTGCTCTCCAAAACCGAGTCGCAAAATATTGTCGCCCGCGCGCTGGCGACAATTTCAGGTCTCGGTGCACTCGACGAGTTGTTGTTAGACGAAGATGTGCGCGAGGTGATGGTCAACGCCGACAGCGAAGTATGGGTAGAGCGCCACGGTAAATTGCAGCGGGTCGCCACGCTGCGGCCCGGCGAGATCAACGCAATCATCGAGCGAATCTTGCAGCCGCTCGGCCGCCACATTGACCGAGTATCACCCATCGTCGACGCCCGTCTTGGCGACGGCTCCCGCGTTTGCGCCGTGATATCGCCCGTCGGCGTTGACGGTGCATACCTATCTATCCGGCGCTTCAGTGTGCGCCATGTCTTACCCAGTGCGTTCGGCGATCCCGAAACCGTCGAAGTTCTCGCCAACATCGTGCGCCAGCGCTGCAACATCTTGGTGGTCGGCGCGGCCTCGACCGGCAAGACGACACTGCTCAACGCGCTTTGTTCGCTGATCGCCGGCACCGAGCGCATCATCACCATCGAGGACACTGCCGAGTTGCGCCTACAGTCGCTCCACGTCGTTCGCCTCGAGGCCAGGCCCGCGTCGACCGAACTTGCTCACGATATTTCGATGACGGAGCTCTTGCACACCGCATTGCGACTGCGACCGGACAGGCTCATCATCGGCGAAGTACGCGGCGCCGAAACCATCGACATGTTGATGGCCATGAACACGGGTCATAACGGTTCGCTTGCCAGTTGCCACGCCAACAGCCCGAGCGACGCGCTGCGGCGGCTCGAGGCGCTCGTGCTGCAACATCACCCGCACTGGCCCATCGAGACGCTGCGACAACACATTCACGCTGCCATCGACGTGATCGTTCACGTCGACAGGCGAGTTGACGGGTCAAGGTTCATTCGCGACATCGCAGAAGTCGGCGCACACACCCACAGCAGCCTTCGTTCGCTCTTAACACCACATCCATCACAACTACACAGAGGGAGACTGGCATGATCCTGGGCCTTATCAACTTTTTAGTCGCCGTGCTCGGCGCAATCGCGCTGGCAGTTGGAGTATTCGTTTACTTTGACCAGCCACTGCAGAAAAGAATGTCTGGGCGACTGGCGCGCAAGCGCATGCGGCCATTCATTTCGCCTTTGCCGGCTCCGCTTCACGAACTGTTAGACATCGCACGAAATCTTCCAACAGGAAGCCTCGATGCCGCGAGCTCCGCTCGTGGCCGCGGCGAAGTAAATGCAACTCAGATGACGGACGAAATGGCGAACCTGCTCGACGCGATCGGTCGCGAGATGCGACTCGGCAGTTCACTAGTGGCAGGCTTTATCAAAGTGCACGCTGATTACCCGATGCTTGCGAAATACTTCGAACCGATTGCGCAGTCGTGCGATCGCGGAGCAACGCTCACCGCTGCAATTCGAACCAGCGAGATCACGGTCGCAGGCGAGGCGGTGCCAGAATGCATTGTCTTTGGCTCGCGTTCGTTGTGGGCGGCATCGGCCGGCACCGGAAACGCGATGGCCCTCGAGCGCGCCGCGAGCACCCTGCGCGAACGAAGCGCGCTTGGCTTTGAGCGCCACGCGCAATCGGCACAGGCACGGCTATCGATCCAAATCATGACGTGGCTGCCGATCGCATTTCTGACGTGGATAATGCTCACCGATTTCGGGGCGCGCTGGTTCTTGTTGATGACTCCGCAGGGGTGGCTGATCTTGGCCCTTGGCCTCGGCGCCAATTGGTATGGTCGCAGGTGGATGCACCGGCTTCTCGCCGAGCCGGCACCGTAAGTCGATGATTGTTCTCGTTGTCATTGCAGGCATCTTCGGCGCCGTGCTCGTGCTCCGACGACAACGAAAGAATATCGGCTCGACGAACCGCAAATTGATCGCCGAGTTACCCGAACTCATCGATCAATTGATCGTGCTGTTGCGAGCCGGCTATACGCCAGTCAATTCGTTCATCCAGATTGCATCCTGGCTCAAGCCTCCGATGCGCGACGTCGTTGCCGAAGTCAACTTGCTGGTGCAACGCGGGTTGCGTTTCTCAATCGCGGTCGCTCAATTGCGCCAAACCGTTGGGCCGCCCGCTTACGAGATGGTCGACGCCCTAATTCA
>JBKJMC010000022.1:0-2621 GCA_046596615.1 Ilumatobacteraceae bacterium
GTCGTGGGCAACGAGGCCAATTCGCTTCTTGGCGGGGCTTTCAATGTCGCGCATTAATTGTGGTTTCATCTTCTCAGTTTGACAGGTAATTGAGGATTGGTAGAGTCGTCAATATGAAGACTTTGCAGATTCGCAATGAATTGAGAATCGACACGCCGGTCGGACGTCTGCGGCTTGTTGCGTCCGACAAGGGCCTACAAGCTATCGAGGTCGGTCGCAGCGCCGGTAAGGGCGCGTCAACGGAGATCACCGCGCCAGACAAGAAAGCCGGCATTTATCTGGCCAGCGCCAAGAAGCAGCTGGATGAATATTTTTCGGGAAAGCGGACCAAGTTTGATGTTGCCCTCGACTTGCAAGGCACAGAGTTTCAGGTGCGAGCCTGGAAGGCGCTTTGTCGCATCCCTTATGGAAAGACAATCTCGTATGGTCAGCAGGCTAAGAGCATTCAAAATCCGAAGGCGTTTCGCGCGGTCGGTTCGGCCAATGGCAGAAATCCGATCCCAATCATTGTTCCCTGTCATCGCGTTATCGCGGGCGACGGTACGCTCGGCGGATATTCGTCTGGCCTAAAGATGAAGGAGCAATTGCTCGACCTCGAAGCTCGCTAGTGCGGCTGGGTGAAGCCGAAGCATTCGCGCAGGTATTCGTCGCGTAACGCCTCTGCAGGTGGGCCTATGGCGACAACGCGATGGGCGAGCAACATCACCGCGGTGGCGCTGTTGGCGTCCGAGATTTCGTGAGTCGCCAAAACAACCGTTACGCCGAGATCGCGTTCTTGGCTGATCACGTCGGCAACCGCCTGTCGACCATTGGCGTCGAGGCCCGCCGTCGGTTCGTCGAGCAGCAACACCTCGGCACGACGCGCCAGCACCTGGGCGAGGTGCGTGCGTTGTTGCTGACCTCCGGATAAGTCGCGAAGTGCTCGCGACGCAAACTCTTTCACTCCCGTTCGAGCCATCGACTGAGTAACGATTTCGCGGTCTAATTGCTTGCTGCGCTTGAGCAGACCGAGGTGCGCGTAGCGGCCCATCTCGACGACGTGTTCGGCGCGCAGCGGCAGAGTATGCGACGATACGGGATGTTGCGGCAAAAATGCGACACGAGACGGCATGGCGCCAGGTGGGCGACCGAGTATTGAGACTTCGCCGGAAATTGGCTTGAGCATGCCGGCCAGTGTCTTGAGAAGTGTTGACTTGCCCGAGCCGTTTGTACCAATGAGCACGAGCAGTTCGCCGGGTCGCAGATCGAAAGAAATTTCGCCGATAACACGGCGGCCGTCGTGGCCGATCGAAAGGGCCGACGCGTGGATCGAAGTTGTCATCGGATGTGCATTCGGGCGTGTTGGTGTGGTAGATCGTCGTCTTGATCGTTTCGGTGACGGCGATTGAGCGCGGCGCGAACTTCGCGCGCTGTTGCCACAATTACAAAGATCACGACAGCGCTCAAGACAATGCTGGCGCCGGCCGCCAAGTCGGCGTGGTAGCTGATCAAAAGACCCACATAAGTTGCGGCGCTTCCCGAGATCGCTGCGACCAGCATCATCGTGCTTAGTCTGCGAGAAATTAGCGCGCCAGTTGCCGACGGTGCAATCAACATGCCCAACACAAGTAGCGTGCCGACAATCTGGAAGCTGGCGACAACGGTGACCGCGACGAGGCCGAGCATGATCGCGTGGTAGCGCTTCACGGAAAAACCAGATGACTCGGTCAGGTCCTCGTCGACGCACAGCAACAGGAACGGCCGGCGACACACCCACGCGACCGCGCCGACCAGAACGAATGCCGCCGCTTGCCACGCCAATTGCGACCAGCGCACCCCCAGTAGTTCGCCAAACAAGATCCGGGTCAGGTCACCCGTAAATGACTTCGAGCGTGACGTGATCATCACGCCGAGCGCGAGCATGCCAACGAAGAGCAGGCCGACAGAAGTGTCGCCGGAAAGGCGCAACTTTCGGGTTACTAGGTTTACGCCCAGCATCATTACGGCGGCGCCGGCTGCAGCGCCGATCACGCCTGAGACGCCAAGTAGCAGCGCTGTGGCGATGCCCGGCAACACGCCGTGACTGAGCGCGTCACCGACAAACGCGAGCCCGCGCAGAACCACAAATGTGCCGGCCACTGCGCAGATCAGCGAGACGAGAACCCCCGCATACAGCGCGTGTCGCATGAACTCGTTGTTGAGAAAGGGTTGCAGCACGAGGTTCGTGGTTTCAGGTTACTTCAGGGCGCCGGCTATTTGTTGGGCAACGCGCACGATGAACTGTTCGTAGTGATCGCCGTCTAACAACATGTGCGTCGACAGCTCGACAAGTTTGATGTCCATTTCTTGGGCGAGTTGCTTGGCGACTTTCGTTGGTGTTCCGATGCTGGCAAAAATTGCCTTTACTTTTGCGGTTGCGGCCAGAGTCTTGAGGTCGGCGATCTGGCCCGCCGTGGCCTCAGCCGATGTCGACATGCTCGGAATTATCGCGCCGATTACTTTGCAGCCATAGCGCGTTGCGAAGTAGCCCATCTCGTCGTGACCCGTGACGAGGGTGCAGTTACTGACCTCGGCCATAATTGCCCCGACCCGCGCGCTGACCTCGGCGAGGTGCTGCTGTGCTTTGACTGACTGTCTAGTTA
>JBKJMC010000211.1:0-3481 GCA_046596615.1 Ilumatobacteraceae bacterium
GATATCGAACACCCGATCATGCTCGCGGGCATGGGCGGTGTTTCGTACCACCGCTTGGTCGCCGCCGTGTCTGAGGCTGGCGGCATCGGCACTCTTGGAGCGAGCACGATGCGCGACGGCGAACTTGCGGCCGAGATCAGTGCCGTAAAGGCGTTGACGAAAAAACCGTTCGGCGTCGACCTTCTGACGGCAATCCCAGCTCAAGTTGAGCGTGGCATTCGCGACGTAATTGACGGCGGCGCGCGCGTCTTTGTTGCGGGCCTCGGTGTACCGCGCGAAGTGATTGACCTGTTGCACTCGAAAAATATTTTGGTCGGCTCGATGTGCGGCAAGGTTCGCCACGCAATCAGCGCGGTCGAGAGCGGTTGCGATTTCGTCGTCGCGCAAGGCACGGAGGCCGGCGGACACACCGGAACCGTCGCGACGATGGCACTCGTGCCGCAGGTTGTTGACGCGGTCGGCGCCAATGTCGTCGTCGTCGCCGCAGGCGGATTATTCGACGGTCGTGGTTTGGCCGCCGCGCTTGCTCTCGGAGCCGATGGGGTATGGATCGGCACGCGCTTCATCGCCACCCCCGAGGCGCGAGCTGTAAACGGATACAAGGAAGCGCTAATTGCAACGGGCGAGGATGGCACCGTGATCACGCGCAGTTACACCGGCAAAACCTGTCGAGTGGTGCGCAACTCGTGGACGAATGAGTTCGAGGCCAATCCCCAAAATCTCAAACCATTTCCCGCGCAGGCCGTAGCGTCGATGCAGGCCGGCGCCAATCATCTCGGATACCCCGAGGGCACCGAAGTCGATGTAGACCGCGAGTTCATGCCCGCCGGCCAGGGAACCGGCGCGATTCACGACCTTGTACCGGCCGGCGTGCTCGTGCAAAGGATGATCGACGAGGCCGAGGCGACGTTCGCTCGCATCCAGGGTCTGCGTCGCTGACTGCTACGCCGTCTTAAGATTCAAGTTTTCTCACCGCACCTAGCACATGTTCGCGGTCCTATTCAAGAACCGCGAAGTACGGCGACTTTTCATCGCAGACAACATTTCGATCATAGGGGACTACTTCTCGTACGTGGCACTCGCGGGCCTAGTTAAAGAAATTACCGACTCGAACTTCCTAGTTTCACTCGTATATGTGGCGTTCACGATGCCATTCTTTTTCACCACCCCTTTCGCCGGCCCTGTGATCGATAAGTTCAATCGCCGTAATGTAATTGTGCTGGTGTCGTTATTGCAGGCAGGGTGCGCAGTTGGCTTCCTGTTTGCCAGTGATTCGCGTATTTGGATCGCCTTTGTTGCCCAGATCGGCATCACCGCTTTGGGCGCTTTCGTAAACCCCTCATTTTCGGCCGCCCTTCCTAACGTATGCAGAGACGACGAAGAACTGCACCAATCAAACGCGCTATTTGGCTCTAGCTGGGGGGCGATGGTGTTCATTGGCGCGGCTGCTGGCGGCCTGTTCTCGCAAGCCTTCGGCCGCACCGCAACTTTCGTCGCCGACATTGCAACGTTCGTCATCTGCGCCGGCTTAGTCGCGTTGGTCAAGGCCCCGATGCAAGAAAGCCGGGGCGAGCACCACTCGACGGTTATTAGGCCAATCGCCGACATGAAGGAAGCCTTTCAGTACGCCAAACGAGACCACACAATTCTCGCACTCATGGCTTCGAAGACAACGTTTGCGATCGGCGCCGGCGCAGTCAGCCAACTAGCCGTGCTCGCCATCGACGCATTCGGTAAGGGCGACGGCGGTACTGGACTAATTCTTGCCGCCCGCGGAGTCGGAGCGGCCGTTGGACCATATGTCGTGATGCGCCTCGTCAAGAACAACCTGCCGAGACTCCTAAGCGTGTGCGGGTATGCGGGCCTCGCGTACGCATTTTTTTACATCTGCGCGGCGGCAAGTCCGAACATTTTGTTTGCCTGCCTCTTTATTTTCGGCGCCCACTTTGGCGGCGGTGCTCAGTGGACTCTTTCCTCGTACGGCTTGCAGGTTCGCGCGCCCGACAGCATTCGGGGCCGCGTGCTCTCAGCCGACTACGCGATCGCCACGTTGATGATGGGCGTTAGCAGCATCGTCGCGGGCGTGCTTGGCGAATTTCTGCCAATACGTGCGTCAATTGCGATCATGGGTTTTTCTTCGGGCGTGGCCGCCGTTGTCTACATTGTTGGCACGGCGAAACTTAGAGCGCGTCTGCGCACAGAGTTGCCGCAGCAATAAGCCGACGGGCGCGGCTGTCGGCGCCTAACGCATCTAGAACCTCGCCAGCCCTGTTCATCACGTACGCAAAAGACAGCTCACGCCGTGGGTCACCAAAGGCGATCGAACCCCCGGCGCCGATAGACCCGAAGGCATCTGGCCCCGACATTGGCATCCAATAAAACGGAGTCATGAACCCCATACCGTAGGTCGTCGCCACTTGCAGAACCTGATCGATCTGATTTTTTGGCGTCACTGCCGCGCTCATCTTGCGCATCGTCCTTTCTGAAACTAGCCGCACCGACGAGAGCGCGCCGTCGACATCACCGATAGTCGCCGCATACATTTTCGCGAGCGAGTAGGCGTTCGTAATTCCGTTTGAGCCTGGCATCTCGGCTAGGTGAATGTCGCGGCGGTTGAAACCGCCGGCAACCGCCAAGGCGCCGCTCAAGGTCAGAGATGCGGAACCAAAATCGCTCGCCCAGACCTTGCCCATCAGCGATTTGATAACTGGATTTGGCGGAGTCTGCGGCAGATTCAGTTCGCGCGACCAACCTGTCGCCAACGGCGCGACCCGCGTCTCAAGATGCTCCGGCAAGCCGACGTATATTTCAACGCCAAGCGGGTTGGCAATTTCTTCGGCAATGAAGCGCCCGATGTTGCGCCCGTCGGCTCGGCGCACAAGTTCGCCGGCCAGCCATCCGTAGGTGTGCGCGTGATACCCGTGCGTCGAGCCGATCTCGTAGGCGGGTTTCGAGTTAGCAAGCCGCGATGTGATCGCCTCCCAGTCGAGTACTTCTTCTAGCGTGATCGCCCCGTCAACGGTGTGCAGGCCAAGTTGATGCGAAAGCAGTTGCGCGACGGTCGCTGACTGCTTGCCGTGCACCGCAAACTCCGGCCAAAACAGCGAGACTGGCTCTTCGTACGAGAGCAGTCCGCGCTCAACGCAGATCGCCACTGCGAGGGCCGTAACGCCTTTGGTCGCACTGAATACAAGCTGCAAAGTTTTCTCGTCGTACGGCGACGACATCTTGTTGTCGAAATACCCGCCCGTCAGATTGACTACGCAATCGCCGCGATGAAACAGCGACAAACCAGCGCCAATTTCTCGATTGCTCGCGAAATGCGAAGAGAAGACCTCTTCGACATGCTCCCATCCCGGGGCGACTATTGAGTTGGTGCTCACTCCAAAGTTGATGTCAGCGAACGTCGTCGATAATTGACCGCAGCAATTCAACCTGTTGAACCGCGTTTGGCCCGATCGGGTTGACCTGCAACATCGTC